>DATHMF010000093.1 GCA_035487355.1 Terriglobales bacterium
TGGGACGTCCGTAGCGCTCGACCACACGCGTGGCAACAATTCCGATCACGCCGCGGTGCCAGCCGTCGCCATCGAGCACCAGGCAGTAAGGCTCGCGCTGCGCGGCATCGCCATCGAGCCGCTCCTGTAGTTCTTTAACAATGCGCGCCTCTTCGTTTTGCCGCTCGGCGTTGAGCTGGTTCAGCTTGGCAGAAATTTTTTGTGCCTGCTCCGTCTCGCGCGTAGTGAACAGTTCGATGACGTCGTTGGCTACATCCATGCGCCCAGCAGCATTGAGACGCGGAGCGATGCGAAAAGCCACATCCGATGCCGAGGGCGCGCTTCCGTTGCCGCCAACTGACGCCACTTCGAAGAGCGCTTTCAATCCGGCATTCACCGGTTTGCGCAAACCTGCCAGGCCGAGCTTCGCCAGTACGCGATTTTCGCCGATCAGCGGCACGGCATCGGCAATCGTCGCAATAGCGACCATCTTGATAAATGAAGGCAGCAGGCGTTCGAGTCCGGCGCCTTCGAGCAGAGCTTGCGCCAGCTTGAAGGCGACCCCGGCTCCGCACAGTTCCTTGCAGGGATATCCGCATCCTGGCTGGTTGGGATTCAGCACCGCAAGGGCCTGGGGAATTCCTGTAACTTCGGGCAGATGGTGATCGGTGACGATCAGGTCCAACCCCAGGCGGTGTGCGGTTTCGGCGGCGGCGAAGGCGCGTATGCCGGTATCAACACTGATGATGAGGCGCACATCAGCGGCGGCGGCCTGCTCGATCACATCGCTCTTCATGCCGTATCCATCTTTGATGCGGTGGGGCACGTGAAAATCGGCGACACCGCCGCAAAGTTCAATCGCCTTCTTAAGAATTACGATGGCCAGGGTGCCATCCACATCGTAGTCGCCGTAAATCAGGATGGTGTCTTTGCCGGCAATTGCGGCACGCAGCCGCTCGACAGCAGCGCTCATGCCCAGCATCAGGTAAGGCGAGTGCAAATGCGACAACGCCGGCTTCAGGAAGAGTTGCGCCTGCTCGGCGCTGGTGATTCCCCGCTGTAACAAGAGATGCGCGATCAGGGGCGAGACTTGCGCTTCTGAACTTAAACCCCTGGCAGCGGCGGGGTCCGGCGGCTTCACGATCCAGCGCATGTGAGGAATAGATTACAGCAGGAGTGCGACAGTAACACTGTGGAAAACGGGGATGCTCCCACTTGACCCCCACTTGCTGGAGTGCCCTAAACCACGTCTGACCCGCGTCTTTACTGGCGAAAATCGGTCAAGAGTGGGGGCTTGCTGGCTAGTACTCAGTCCTCAGTACTCAGAAAAGCAACCGAAAAATCTTTCACCGCAGATGAACGCGGATCAACGCTGATTTTCAGAGTGGGACTGTGCCCCCCACGCACTTGCTAGCTTATGGTTGACGTGCCCAAAATTGCGTCTGACCCGCGTCTTTACTGGCGAAAATCGAGCTGGGTTGGGGGACTTGCTGGGTAGTTAAAAACAGCTCCAAGTTGCAAACTTCAAGTTCCAAGGATCAGGCGGCTAACGTTCTTGCCATCGCTCGCGCTCGTCCGGCAGGCACCAAGTTTTCAAAGAGCTTTTAAGGGCTCAGCAAACCTCGACTCGTTCGAGGCAGGTTTCTCCCTTACCCTTGTTCTAAGGGTTCTGACACTTCAAGGGCAATGATGCGCCAAAACCGCTTAAAGACCAAGAGTTTGGTGCCAGAATGATATCAGTTTTTCCTGGTGATACCAGGGAAACAGGGTGAGATGAAATCTGCGGTCAGCAGTAAGCGATCACTCTTCCGGTTCGTCGATCATGAAGCCGCCGATTTCATCGGCGAGGTCCATGAGCCGCTGGTAGCGGTCATACCACTCGGTGGAGACTTCGTAGAGAAATACAACTCCCTGGCAGGGCCAGCCGAGCTGGATAAATCCGGTTTTGCCGCTGTAGACGCGCAGCATGCGCGCCTCTTCCTGGTCTTCGTCGCTGGGATATCCGCCGTTGCGCAGGCGTTCGATAAGGAAATCGAGCTCTTCCTTTTCCAACACCACGTCGCTCATGGTAAGAAAAGATGCGCCACCAGCCTTGGCGAGCTCGACAAAATCTTTCCAGGAATCGGGGTTGTCGCCCGGCTCCCAATTCACGGTCGAAATCTCTTCGGTCACATAGCCGAGGAAGCGCTTCAGCCCGTGACCTTCAATGAAGGCGGTCATGTCGTCTTTTACGCTATGCAGGTCGTCTAACATGCGCGGATGATGAGCAGGAAATCTCACAGAGGGTTACGCTAACACGCAGGCAGAGCAGGGGTCAATGTATTCCCCGCCTTAAATTATAAATTCTTGCACTCGCCTGAGAAGCGAAATTCCACCGCGGAGACGCGGAGGCGCTGAGAAAGACAAATGCTAACCACAAAGGGCACGATGTGGAGCCGGGAGGATTCTTTTTTGCAACGAGTCATGCCGTTGAACATCTGGGATAATCGTGGTGATGCTCTGTTGGCCTGATTAGACTGCAGGGTAGAACCGAAAATAAGGAGCCGACCTTGGCGAATCCCGAGTTCTTTGATGTTGCGGACAAATTCATTCATTTGGCTAATGAGTTGAGTAAAAAATGGCCAACTACTCGTATCAGTGCAGCCATCATGTACGCCTCGGCGAGGTACAATGCATTTAATTTCTTCGTCAAAGACGGCAAGGATGAAACCCAACAAAAGGCCATCGAATACTACTGTGAGCAGTACAAAAAAATGCTCAAGGAAAACATGGCCAACATCCAGAAAGAGTTTGAGGAAAAGGGAAATGACAGTGTAATGTGAGTTTTAATATGACAGGCCTGCCTGCACTTTCAATCCTCTGAAGGAATTAATGAATGTAAACGCGAAGCTGGGCTATGGCGAAAAACTATGAATCCTGATCGTCAGACAAAGAGTAAATCAGCCGATGCATAGAGCACTGTTGTTGTATTTTCTGCTGGCGACCGCTGCTTGGAGAGCAGAGGCTTCGCCTGCCACGCTTCAAGACGGCGATATCATCTTTCAAACGTCGCAATCATCCCAGAGTGTGGCCATTCAGCGGGCTACTGCTTCGCCGTACAGTCACATGGGGATCATTTTCTTCCGCAACGGCAAACCCTACGTGTTCGAGGCGATTGCAACGGTTCGCTACACTCCCCTCACAAGCTGGATTGCCAGAGGTAAAGGTGGCCACTACGTCATCAAGCGGCTCAAAGATGCGCCTACGCTCTTAACCAGCGACGGGCTCGCAAAACTTCGCGCAACGACCAGCCAATTCGAGGGCCGGCGCTATGACCTGACGTTTGAGTGGTCTGATGATCGAATCTATTGCTCTGAGCTGGTGTGGAAGCTTTACGACCGGGCCCTCAATATTCATATCGGCGAACTGCAACACCTCAAGGACTTCAACCTCAACGATCCAGTGGTCAAGGCCAAGATGCGGCAGCGCTACGGCAACCACGTTCCGCTGGAGGAACCAGTCATCTCACCGGGTGCAATGTTTCGGTCACCTCTTCTGGTGACGATCGCTGAGAATTGATCCCTCGCGATCTCCCGCTACTCTCACGCGGCGCGAGTTTTTCTTTGATACAGCGGAACAAATTGCTCGGCAACAAAGACTTCGTACGAAGTTGGGGTTGTGTTTCGCGGTGAGCGTGGTTCGAGCGTCCGCATGTGACCTGAATTCAAGGCTGCTGCCATCTCCAGGATGAGGTTCGCCATGTCCAGCGACATGCCCATCTGGACCATCGCCGCCCGAACTTGCTCGTCGGGAAGCTGTTTGTAGACGACGCCGGGTTTGCCGATAGCTTTCCCGATCGTCGCCGTGACTTCGGTCATGGTGAGGTCGCGCTGGCCCAGAAGTTCGCGCGTCTGCTTCTGCTGAAAACCCAGTTTCAGCAGCTCTTCGGCAGCGGCGGCGCCAATGTCGCGCGCGGCAATCATGGGCAGCTTCAAATCCGGACGCAGCGGGCCAGCGGTGATGCCCATGGCTTGAATGATGTCAATTTGCGAGAAAGTGTTCTCCATAAAATAACCGGGGCGCAGATGCAGAACATTCAGTCCAGCGATTTGGTTGAGTTTCTGCTCAAGATTGTGCAGCCCGACGACCGGGCCGGTCTTGTCGGGCTTATCGGCGCCGAAGCTGCTGAGCGTCACGGCGTATGGAACTTTTGCCGCGGACAGGGCGGCGGCAATGGCATCGCTGATGCGGTCCTGATACGCACGATAATCCTGGGTGTTGGCGCTGGGCGGCGGAACCATGGCATAGACCGCGCGCGCGCCGGTGAAGGCTTTGGTGAGGGCCTGCTTGTCAATTAGATCGGCTACGAAAGGTTCGGCGCCCTCGGCTGCGATGGCCTGCAGGCGGTCGGCACTGCGACCGACGGTTCGCACCTTCTGACCATTGACTAATAACTTCTGGGCGACGACGTGGCCGGTGTTTCCGGTAGCTCCAGTAACGACGTACATAATCACCTCCTAATGTTGCTATTGATGCAATCGGAGCTGGGGATGCTGCTTTAAAATTTTCGCGGGTGCTGCCTCTAAGGCTTTCGGATTTCCATGCTGCGGATCAGGCCGTCTGCAAAGAGATAGATGTGTTGGACCATCTGGTCTACCACGACGTTTCCCGCCGGGTCGCGGACAGTGGTGTGGACATCCACAACTGTTCGACCCGATTCGCCGGCATGAAAGCGCAGGGGTTCGACATGAGGATTGATGGCGGCCCATTGCCGCGTCCAGTATTCGCGGACGCCGTTGTGGCCGTGAACCCGGCCTCCCTCCCAGCCGTTGGGCCAATCCACATCAGGATGCATCGTGGTCAAAACCGTATCAATGTCCCGGGCGTTGAACGCATCATAGGCTTTCTTGAGGACCGACTGCTGGGTTGGCATCACTACGCTTGGTTTTGTAGACACAGAACTGCCTCTAAATTGAGTCTACATCGAACCGATCACCCCAGGGAAACCGCGGCCTGCGGAGACCGCACCCGGCCATCCACCTGCCCAGTATTGTCTCAGGTTGAATTTTGGCTACGAGAAGGGAGGCGCATGACGAGGTCGAGACGTTCAACGAAGGAAATGGCATTGCCATCGGGATCTCGTACGTGAAAATCAGTTCCACCCCAGGCCTGCTTGGTGAGTGGTTGCGCGAACTCCACGCCTCGCGCCTTGAATTCCTCAAATAAACCCTGCACGTTTGAGACTTCAATAGAAGCGCAGATCACCGATTTCTCCTGAACGGCGGCTTGTGCGAAGAAGGGTTGCTGCACGTAGCGGATGTGCAGACAAACGCCGTCTCGCGATACCGCGCCGTAAAACGGAGGAAGACCATGGAGGAAGTCGATCTCGAAGCCAAGCTTCTGTTGGAAGAAGGCGGCGCATGTCTTAACATCCCGCACGAGCAGGACCGGCCTCACATTCATCAGGAACTGCTGACCGGACGAAGTGCGCGGCGTCTTGGGTGCTCCGGCCGTTGCCGCTTTCAGCTCCGCCCAACTCTGATAACCGGCTTCCATCGCGACGATCTCCTGCGCCACGGTAAGAGTGAACTTAAGCGCCAATACTTCGCGGTCGGTCAAAGACTGGTAGCGTTCGAGCCTGCGTACCCTCCCGCCAATGGAATAGTCCCCTTCGCGATGCCAGCGGAGCAGCAGCTTCGCTTGCTTGCGGTATGTCTCGATGGTTGGCATAGGCACATTCCTGCTGAGATTTTTCAGCGGGCGGGCCTAGCCCTTTCGGCAGGGATGCCGACGTGCCCCACAGGGGAACAGATTTATGCTAGACCGGAACGCAACCTACTGTCAAAACAGCATAACTCGTTTTCCCGCCAACGTCTCAATGTGGCCGCTGAAATTCAAGCTGAGACATTATCACCTGCCCTGAGCGCCGCGCTGGCTGCTTGCCTGTGTTAAAATTTTTAATTCGGCACTACATCGCAAAACACCCATGCTCTTTTCTAAGGAATATGTGGGCTATCTGGCCCGTGAAACCGTAAAAAAACTAATTGCAACGGAGATGATTGAGACCTCCGACGTGGCCGGCGTTACTGAAAAAGTGCATGCCGCCATGCAGGATGAGCTGGGCCTGGAAGACCGCATCCATGACGAGGTGAGGGCCATCCTGGAGCAATATTCCGACGAAATGCGTAAATCTGGCGCCAGTTACCAGGAGATGTTCAAAAAGGTCAAGAACGAACTGGTGCGCAAATACAAGGCGGTGCTGTGAGGCTCTCGCGCGACAAGATGAACAAGGTGGCCCACGTTGTGGCCGATAAGCTGGCTGAAATTGACGGCGTGGAATTTGTAGAAGACCGCAACACCATCCGCATGGAGGTGCGCAAGATCCTGGAAGACCTGCTCGGCAAAGAAGCCAAAATTGACGCCGCCGCCCGCCAGAAGATCGAAAGCCAGAAACGCACCATCATGGAAGGCACTCCTGAGTGGGACATTCTCTATAGGAAGTATTACAACGAAGAAGTGAAGAAGCTCGGGATATAAACCTGATCACCGAGTACCCGTCTTGTTTCATGCATTCTGTTTTTCTGCCGCCAGCATAGAACGCCTACAATAGTTCTTCAGGCTTTTTCTCTTCCCCTCTTCGCTGCCTATGAAGCAGTTCTCCGAAGTCGCCAAACGCGCCGCTCAAGAGGCCGGCTTTGAGCTTTGTGGTGTGGTCGCGCTCGAGGGCACAGGGTTTGCTGAGCTTGAGTACTTCCCTTCCTGGATCGAAGCGGGCTACGCCGGCGAAATGGATTACCTCAAGACGCGGGATGAACAAGGCAAATTGAAGCGTGCTTCCTTGCAATCGGCGGTGCCCTGGGCGCGCTCGGTCATTGTTTGCGGCATCAACTACAACACTGCCCAGCCCTATTCCACCGAGGTAGCGCACAACAAAACTCGCGGCTGGATCGCGCGCTATGCCTGGAGCGCGGAAGACTACCACGATTCCCTCCTTCGCAAGCTGCGGCGGGTGGAGGCACGCATTCGCTCTGAGGCAGAGAGCGCGGGCGCGGACGAAGGCACAGAAATTTCCAAGATCACCACACGCTGCTACGTGGGTACCGGTCCGCTGGTCGAACGGGTTTACGCCAAGTACGCCGGGTTGGGCTGGATCGGAAAGAACACCTGCATTCTCAACCAGCAGTGGGGGTCGTGGATATTCCTGGGCGTGATTCTGACTTCAGTCGAACTTGATCCTGTTTTGCCGGTCCCGGATTCGCCTGTTCCCAATTTTCCTGTTCCCGATTTGCCTGTTGAAGACCGCTGCGGAAGCTGCACGCGTTGCATCGAGGCATGCCCTACGGGCGCCCTGGTGGAGCCTTATAAGCTCGATGCCACGCGCTGCATTTCTTATCTCACCATTGAAAAACGCGGGAGCATTCCCCAAGAGTTGCGCTCCGGCATGGGGAACCATATTTTCGGGTGCGACATTTGCCAGGACGTTTGCCCGTGGAACGGTGGGGCGACGAACCATTTGCCCAAGGCTCCGGCAACCGAAGCCACAGAATTCCAGCCGCGACCGGGATTGGTGAATCCGCCGCTGGAGCAGATCGCTGGCATGAGCCGGGAAGATTTTCAGAAGGCCTTTCGACGTTCGCCCATTAAGCGCGCCAAGTATTCCGGATTGCGCCGCAACGCGGTGATTGCCATGGGGAACAGCGGAGAGAGCAGCTTTTTACCCCAGCTTCGCGAGCTGGCGGAAGATTCGGATCCCGATGTGGCGCAACATGCGCAGTGGGCCATCGAACAAATTCAGAAAAAATAAACTCGCTGCAAGGCCCTAAAAATCATGCGGGCAAACTTCCTACGCGACAACCGGCGCTGCCCGGCCCGTCTTTCATGGTTTCTTCAGGAAGAATGTAAGTGTTTACTTACTTAGCGGCACAACTTACACGAAGCTAATTTGGCTCGAATGCTAACTCATCCACTATCAGTCCTTTACTCGCGCCAGCACTTTGGCACACCATCTGCACTAACAGGAGTAGTTTTTGAATTGGATTTACCCATAGGGAGGTTGATATGAAAAGTACATTGCTTCGTAACACGATTGTGACAGCAGCGCTGGCGATAGGCATGGCTTGCGCCATGCCGCTGAGTGCCGCGGCACAGGAGAGGGACGGCAACGGGCGCGGGAATGACGCGCGCTATTCGCAACGGGACGACTCTTATCGTAACCAGCGTGATCAAAGCCGCGACGCGAATGATTTTCGCCGTGACTGGCGATCCTCGCGCGACGACTCTTATCGGGCGCCACGTGAACGAGACGGCCGCGACCGTAACTGGGACCGGGGCCGGGGCGATGACTGGCAGCGCTCGGATTTTCGACACGACCGTGGCGAACACATCCGGGATGATGGCCGGCGCCCTTCGGGAGTCTTCTTCCGGGTAACCATTCACTAAAACCCCGGATCGGAGGGATAAAAAGCCTCTCGCAAGAGAGGCTTTTTTATTGGATTGCTCAGTTCATTGCAGGTGGCACCCTGCCCAACCAACCCAGCAGGCACCGCTTCAGCAATCCTTCAGAAAGAATGTAAGTGTTCACTTACTTACTGAGAACAACTTACATAGACGCGATTTCACTCGAAGGCTAACCTGTTCGCCATCAGCGGCTTGCTCATCCAGGCACTTTGGCACGCCGTCTGCACTAGCAGAAGGTAGTTTTTAGAATGGGATTCACCACAGGGAGGTTGATATGAAAAGCCCATTGTTTCGTAACGTGATTGTGACATCGCTCGTGGCTGGACTCTTGGCTTATGCCATGCCGCTGAGTGCCGCGCCGCGAGACCGGCAAAACGACGGCCGCAACGGAAATGATTCTTATTATTCGCAGCCGGACAGAAATTATGGCCAAGCGCAGAATGACTCTTATCGTGCTCCCCGTGACCAGCGCGACCAGGGTCAGGGCGGAGATGACTCACACTATTATTCTCAGCCGGACGACCGTGCCCGGCAGCGGGACGATTCTTATCGTACTCCACGTGGGCAAGACAGCCGCGACCGCAACGGGAACTGGAACCAGGGAGATGACAGGCAGCGCTCGTATGCTCAACCCACATATTCGCCGGATTATAACCAGCCGGCCCCCCAGCCGGTGTATCAGCAGCATCGTTCGCTGGGCAAATCTGTGCTGATTGTTGGCGGCTCGGCGGCGGCCGGAGCTGGAATCGGCGCACTGGCCGGCGGTGGCAAGGGCGCAGGTATCGGGGCGATCGTCGGGGGTCTTGGAGGTTTGATCTTTGACCGGGCAACCGCCCATCACTAAACCCCGGTTCGGAGGATAAAAAGCCTCTCGCAAGGGAGGCTTTTTATTTTGATCGCTTCGGCTCGTCCAAGGACAGCTCAATGCCGAACATGTTCCAAGAGGCTCCCTTTCAGCGATTTTTCAGAAAGAATGTAAGTGTTTACTTACTTAGTAGAACTTACATACTGCAGAGCCTCCCGCCGGCATTCAACCCGCCGGATATCAGCAACTTACCGGGAAGACAAATTTGGCATGGCAACTGCGATTATCCCTGGCAGTTGGATGGAGGTTGAATATGAAAAGCTCATTGGTTCGTACCGCGATTGTTACATCACTGGTAACGGCAATCACGGTTTGCGCACTGACTTTGTTCGCCTATCCACGGCTGATGAACAACAACCCCAATGATTCGCAGCCGCTGGCGAGCAACACTCCGACGCAAGACGACACTTACGTCACGCCGCCGCCGCATGCGCGGCTGCGCCGGGCGTATTACAATTCACAACCCACATATTCGCCGGCCTACTCCCAGCCAGCTCCTCAACCAGTGGTGAGTCATCACCGCTCGACGATGCACTCCGTGCTGATCGTCGCCGGCTCCTCGGCCGCTGGAGCTGGAATTGGCGCGCTGGCGGGTGGCAAGAAGGGCGCAGGCATTGGGGCGATAGCCGGTGGTCTGGGCGGTTTTATTTATGACCGCGCAACCGCTCATCACTAATCCGGCTGGATGTGGGTGAAAAAGCCCCTCGCAAGAGGGGCTTTTTTTATATTCATTAAAACTTCTCGCCAGGGATTCACACGGACCAATATGAATTTAAATATTTGTTCGCAAAGCAAGTTGACAGGCACGATGCCGGAACAGGCAATCAAGAAAACAAGCCATTGCAAAATTTTTGTATCCTCGCGAGCGAGGAGGTATCCTCTTGATGTAAGCTTTTATCTCCTCTCTCCTGGAGATGTAAGCCATGCTTGGAAACAAGCCTTTTGTAGCCGTTGTTCTCGCCGCACTTGTTCTGATTGCGCTTCCCTGCCGCGCCAAAGATCCAGACTGGATTGAGGTACATTCGCAGCATTTTTCCGTGGTCTCCGACGCCGGCGACCGGCGTGCCCGCGAGGTCGCCCTACGCTTTGAGCAGATGTACTTTGTGTTCGGGACGCTATTTTCCAAACAGACGGTCAACACTCCGGTGCCGCTCGAAATTGTTGCGTTTCGCAACACGCACGAGCTGCGTGATTTTGTTCCGCTCTGGAAAGGCAAGCCTGTCCAGGTCGCGGGACTCTACCAGGGGGGCCAGGACCGCAACTTCATCCTGCTAGATCTCTCGGTGGAAGACCCCTACCAGGTTGTGTTCCACGAGTATGCGCATTTACTTCTGAACGGAAATTATCCGCCCACGCAGCTCTGGTTCGACGAGGGTTTCGCCCAATATTTCTCAACCATCCAAGTGCAGGTGAAAGGGAACCAGGTACAGATGGGCCTTGCGCCTCAAGGCGCCTATGAAACGCTGCGGGGAAATCCTTTGTTTCACACCACCGACCTGTTCAGCGTGCGGCACGATTCCAAGGTCTACAACGAGAACGGCGATTACCGCTCGTTGTTCTACGAACAATCCTGGCTCTATGTCCACTACCTCTTCGACACCAAAAAAATGGACCAGGCCGCCAAATACTTTAGCCTGACGCAAAGCCAGCAGGTGCCTATTGCCCAGGCCCTGCAACAGGCGTTCGGGATGGATGCTGCGCACTTCGACCGTGAAATCCACGATTACCTCAACGGCGATCGCATGTACGGCTACACAATTGACCTGCCAGAGATGGAAACCATGATCTATACATCGGAGAAGCTGCGGCCGCTGGATTCACAGGCGATCCTGGCAGACGTTCACCTGCACTCTCCCGATTACATTGAGAAATCGGTCGACGAATTCCAGCAAATTCTCGGCGCCGATCCGGATAATGCCGTGGCTCATCGTGGCCTGGGCTATGCCTACCTGCTGCAAAATCAGTTCTCCAAAGCTGCGCCGCACTTCGAGCGGGCCGCGGTGCTGAACTCGAAAGATCCGCGGGTACACTATTACTCGGCTTACCTGATGCACGAGCAGGCGGAAGCTTCAGGCACCGAGGAGAATTGGCCGGGCATGCTGGCTCACCTGCAGACGGCGATCAGGCTTGACCCGCAGTTTCCCGATGCCTACAACCTGTTGGCTTCCGTGCAGATAGAGCAGGGCGCAACCGACGCGGCCCTGGAGAGCAGCAAAGCTGCTATCGGGCTCAGTCCGCGCAATCTGCAGTTTCAAACAGTCTTTGGCCAGTGTCTCATCGCCGCCGGCAAATGGGACGACGCCGAAGCTATCTTCCAACGGCTGAAACTGAGCGACGACCCGGTGATCAGCGCGAATGCCAGCAAAAACCTGGAGTTGATTGAGCAGTATAAGACTCACGGAGCGCCGTCCCACATGGTGAGGGATTATCCGGTTTATAAGGAGAAAGAGTGGGGGACAAACGGCACACAGATGACACAGGCCGGTTTCAAAACGACAGAAAATCCAGCGGAGACCTCGGCGGTTCCCACCGCGGCTTCAGCCCAGAAGCCAGCGCCGTTAAAAATAGACAAGCGCCCCATCAGGTTCCTCAAAGGCACGCTGGTTAATGTTGATTGCGCCAGAGATTCCTCCGCTCTGCTGCATGTGGCGGTTCACACCAGCACCGGTCAAAAAGTCTGGAGTATGTCGATTGCAGACCGCGACAAGCTGGTGCTGGTCGGCACCGATTCTTTCTCCTGCGAATGGAACGGCCAGAAGGTTGCGGTGAATTATCGCGAGGCCTCAAGCGATAAGGGCGATCTGGTGTCTTTAGAGATTCAATAGCAGAAATTCAACAGCCGAAAATACAGTAAACTTGCAGTATTGCGCTATGACTTCTCTTTCACAAACCTCAAGCGCCCGCTCCTGGCTGCAGATTGAGGACTATCGTTATCCCGGCGGCTGGAGCGCTTCTCAGCCCGCACAGCGCTCGCTGGAATATTGCCACGAGCTCGAAGCCGGACGCATCTTGTTCTTCCCCGGCGTGCCTTTTGATTTGCCGGCCGCGGATTGCGCTTTTCTCATCTCGCAAAAGCAAACCGGCTCGCGCTTTCACAAAAATATTTCTTATCGCCCCAAGCAGGATATTTTGCGCGGCGCTTCGGCAGAAAACTCCAGTGACCAGCAGCGCCTGCACAGCATCATGCGGGAATATTCCCGGCAGATTACGCAGTTCGTGGCTTCGTTTCTTGCGCCCTACGCGGGGAAGTTGGTCCTCGATTTCGCCAGCTTCCGCCCCCTGGAAGAGCAAGGACGCGATCTGCCCCTGCACAAGCGCAATGACCTGTTGCACGTGGATGCATTCCCCACGCGCCCTACACGCGGGGCGCGCATCCTGCGGGTTTTTAACAACCTGAATCCCACCGTGCCCCGCATCTGGCGGACAGGCGAACCCTTCCACGAACTGGCTCCCCGCTTCGCCAAAGATGCGGGATTGAGCTACTACGCCATGCAGTCGCGCTCGGCGCTCTTCCGTTTGCGCCGCAGTGCAACCCGTGCTTTTCGCGGACTGGGCCTGCCGCTCGCCGACCGCTCCGCTTATGACCTCTTCATGCTGCACTTCCACGATTGGCTGAAAGAAAATGGGCCGTATCAGAAGGAAGAGCATGCCCGCTCGGAGTTCCCGCCTAATTGCACCTGGATGGTTTACACCGATGGCGTCCCACATGCCGCTCTCAGCGGACAATACGCCCTGGAGCATACCTACATCGTGCCACGAGAGGCGCTGGTCGCGCCCGAAGTGGCGCCGATTGATGTGCTGGAAAAGATGAGCGAAACGGCGCTCGGGTAAAAACTCAGACGCTTAAGCATTCATGAAAGCAAATAAACCTGTACGCTCGGCTGTAGCGCTCTGCTTTGTTGTTCTGCTGTTGCTCACCGCCTGCAGCAAGAAAAAAGCGGAACCCGATCATCCCCGTCTCACTCCCAAAGTGGCTTTGCGCGACGTCACGTTTCATAGCGCCGCGCTCAATCGCGACATGCAGTATCGCGTTATCCTCCCGGCAAGCATCGCTCGCGGAGAAAAGCTGCCGGTGATCTATCTGCTCCATGGGGGCGGAGGCGGGTTTCACGACTGGTCGAACTACTCCGATGTTGCGTGCTACGCCGAGCACAACGTGATTCTGGTCATGCCGGAGGGCAACTCCTCGTACTACACAAACTCGGCCGAGCGACCGCAAGACCGCTACGAAGACTACATCGTGAACGATCTCATCACCGATGTTGAAAGCAAATTCCCGGTAGCAGCAGGCCGCAACAACCGCGCCATCGTCGGGGTTTCCATGGGAGGCTTCGGAGCAGTCAAGCTGGCTCTCCGCTATCCAGAGCTATTTGTCTTCGCTGCCGGCATCAGTCCTGCGGTTGATGTTCCCAGCCTCCCCTTCTCCATCAAACGAATTCAACAGTGGCGATTCCACAGCTCGATTTTTGGGCCATGGGGAAGCCAGACGCGGCACGATAACGATCCCTTTGTGCTCGCCCGCTCCGCCGATCCTGCAAAAATGCCGTACCTGTTTCTCACCTGCGGCGAACAGGAAGGCCTGCCGCCCTCGAACCGCGCCTTCGCAGCGCTGCTGGCCAAGCGCCAATTTCAATATGAGTTCCACACTACTCCCGGGGATCATAACTGGAACCAGTGCGAGGAGTGGCTGCCCAGCGTCTTTCGAAGCCTGTTCGAGCACGTCAATCCAAAAGGCTGATCTGCGCCTGGCTGGAAGTAAAACCTTCTCTGATGTGCCGGAAAAGCTGCGCGGACCGACATAGACGTAGGAACCCAAGAGCTAATGGCTAAAAGCTAATAGCTGAAAAACAAAAAACCCTCTCCGCCGGAGAGGGTGAGCAATTGAGTGGTTTGAGTTTTTGCGAGGTTCTATGCGCCGCGGCCGACGTTGGCCGCCTGGAAGCCCTTTGGCCCCTTGATGCATTCGAACTCTACCGTTTCGCCTTCGTTGAGTGTGCGATAGCCGTTCCCCTGGATGGCGGAGAAGTGCACAAACACATCCTCGCCGGTTGACCTTTGAATGAAGCCATATCCCTTGGCTCCGTTAAACCACTTCACTGTACCCTTCTCTTTCACAGACAACTCCTTTCGCCTCTCTCAAATGAAATCCTCTTCTACCGTGGTCGGTTTTGCCGCTCCTACGGAGACGAAGAGCTAGTGATCAATGGGCCGGCTCGCCTCCTAATCATCCCAGGAAGAGACTGCTCGCCGTGCGGAGCAGCTTGGCCAGTTCTTGCGATGAAAACTGGAGAGGAAAAGCCGAAACATCAATCACAACCGTCTGGCCTGTGGCCAGGTTTTGCGCCGGAACGAACGCAAAAACGAAAAGCGATGATACAAGAACCCTGAGTTTTGGCAATAGCTTTTGAGCAAACCTGAGCGGAGATTCAATGTAACATTTCAGTAATTACCGGTCGGGCCATTTTTTCTCATAGTCTGGTAACATCGCTTCGTGCCCCAGGCTGACTCGCGCCAAACCCCACCCAAGAAGCCCTTAGGAGGCCCCTGGCTCTCTCTTGGCCGGTATCTCATAACTCCGGAGGCGCAGACCTTCTCTTTGGCGGTGGCCGCCTATGCTGTGCTGGCCTTTTTCCCCTTCATGATCGTCATCATCATGATTGTCCGCAGGGTATTCGAGTCCAAGGCCATGAACTATGTGTTGCTGCAGATCCTGCGGGACCACCTTCCCATCGGCCAGGACCTCGTCATCAAGGCCCTGGACGACCTGGTAAACGCCCGTAAACAGGTGCAAATAGGTTCCTTGATCCTGTTGTTCCTGGCGACACGCGGGGTCTTTATGCCGCTGGAGGTGGCGCTCAACCACATCTGGAAATTTGAGGAGAGCCGCCCGTGGTGGCGCAACCAGATGGTAGGGGCCATGCTGGCCCTGGCGTGTGGGGCATTGGCGCTGCTTTCCATTGGCGTGACCGCTGTCGGAAACCACTACCTGATAGCCGAGTTCGTTGGGGGCCCCCGCCATAATCCCACCTTCCACCTGGGCGCATTCGTGGTCATGAAGCTGGTGACCACCACCGCCAGCATTGGCATGTTCTTTTTGATCTACTGGCTCGTGCCCAGCGGCAAAGTCAAGATTCGCCGCGTTCTGCCGGCGGCAATCATCTTCGGCATTCTCTGGGAGCTGATGAAATACGCCTACATAGCCGCCCTGCCCCACATGAATTTTCAGGAGGTCTATGGACCCTTCTCAGTCTCGGTAGCGCTGATCTTCTGGGCGTATTTATCGGGATTGCTGCTGCTCGCGGGGGCCTACAGCGCCGCCTATACGCCGGATTAGCTCGAAGCTCTCAGCTTTTAGCCCTTAGCTTTTAGCGTGTGGTCGGTGGAAGCCCCGTACCAAAACCTCATACCTTTGTTGCGCGCTTGTGCGCGCATCGGTGGGAGCCCCCGGCTTTAGCCGGGGGTAAGGCTCGTGGAGTTTTGGGCTTTAGCCCTGGTCTCTTTGTGAGCGGGACATTATTTCTGCAGCTATTTTCAATTACCCGATTGCCCAATTTGCAATTACACAATCACTTCAAGTACTGATCCACCCAACCATTTACTGTCTGGTACCACAGACGGCTGTTCTGAGGTTTGAGCACCCAGTGGCCCTCATCCGGGAAATATAGCATTTTGGATGGCACCTTCAAACGTTGCAGCGTTGTGAAGAGCTGGAAGCCCTCGGAGACATCCAGCCGGTAATCCTTCTGGCTGTGAATGACGAGCGTTGGCGTCTTGAAATTTGCAGCAAACAGATGCGGAGACCACTTGCGGTAGAGCGCGCGATTCGTCCAGGGCATGCCTTTAAACTCCCACTCGTTGAACCAAAGCTCTTCCGTGCTGCCGTAAGCGGACTCGGTATTGAACATACCATCATGTGAGACGATGCACTTGAAGCGGTTGGTGTGGCCCATGATCCAGTTCACCATGTATCCGCCATAGGAGGCGCCCAGGGCGCACTCGCGGTTCTTGTCAATGAACGGATAAGTACGCTCGGCATAGTCGAGTCCCAGCATCAAGTCCTGATACGGCTTGCCGCCCCAGTCGCCGCTGATTTCGTCAACAAACTTCTGGCCGTAGCCGGTAGAGCCGCGCGGATTGATCAGGACCACTACATAGCCGCTAGCCGCGAAGAGTTCGAAATTCCAGCGATAGGACCACCAGTTACCCCACATGGTCTGCGGCCCGCCATGAATGATGAACTTTACTGGATACTTCTTGCTGGGGTCAAAGCCCGGCGGCTTGAGGATGAAGCCCTCGACTTGGGTCTTCCCAGCGCCCGTGAACATGAACGGCTCCAACGGCTGCATGGAAATCTGGGAAAGCACGGAATCGTTGAGATGAGTAAGCTGCTTGCCCATTCCCGGCTTGAGCAATTCTTCCTCGGTTCCGGCGATGACCTTTAGCGCGCGAGTGTCTGCGATATTGACGCCGTAGATTTCGTTTGGCGCTTTAACCGACATGCGCGTGAATAGCAGCGTCTTTCCATCCGCGGTAATGGTTAGGTCGTCATTGTGTCCCGCCACGATCGCGACGAACGGCCCATTGCCTGCTGCCACATTAACTTCGAAGATTGGCGATTGGCCCGCCTGTTCCGACGTAAAGTAGATCATCTTCGAATCCAAAGCCCAGACGAACGAACCCACCCAAAGATCAAAATTCTCTGTCAGGTTTTTGATCTCGCCGCTCTTGCGGTCATAGATCACCAGATTGAACTTGTCGCTCTCGAATCCGGCGCGCTTCTGCATGCGCCAGGCGATGTACTTTCCGTCGGGTGAATAGAGCGGCGTGTCGTCACTGCCCGGACTGGTGGAAATCTTCTTCGCCTCTCCGCCCGTTATGGGAACGATGAAGATGTCGTTGTTGGTGCTGGCCGCTTCTACCTCGTCGTGGTTGCTGGTGTAGGCGACTTCTTGCCCGTCGGGAGAGATGGCGTACATGTCCTGCCCGCCAAGGTTGAACGGCGGCACCTCGTGATCGCCCGGAGTAATATCGTGCGGCGTTCCCCCATCGGCAGCAATTATAAAAAGATGGCTGCGCTTGAATGAGGTGTAGCTGTTCCAATGGCGGTAGAAGAGCCGGGTGAAGATCTTGGCCTGCACCTTGGATTTGGCGCGCTCGTCATCGCGCTGCTTGTTGCAGGCATCGTCCGGACAATCGGGATACACACTGGAGACGAACAGAATATTTTTGCCATCGGGCGACCAGACAGCGCCATCGGCTTCGGTGGAGATTGAAGTTAATCTGTGGGCGCCGCTCAGCGTGCCACTCTCAGCGTCAAAATCGGCGACCCAGATTTGCGAGTTGCCATCTTTGGCCGAGGTATAGATCAGCCGCTTGCCATCGGGCGAGAAGCGCGGACGGTCTTCCCCGGCAGGATCGTCGCTAATCTTTTTCGCGTCGCCGCCGGCGAGAGGAACAATCCAGATATGCGGGGTCTTCTTGTTCGCCTCCAGGTCAACATCCTGCGCGGCGAAGACCACCCACTTGCCATCGGGAGAAGGCACGGGCTCGGCTACGCGCTTGAGCGCCATCATGTCCTCAAAGGTGAATGGATGTTTGGATTGGGCAAAACCGGCAGAGCTGAGAAGCAGGAAGAAAACAACTGCAAAACGAAGTCTCATGGGAACTCCAGACAAACTTAGTAGTCTAGAAGAATCAGAGCAGCTTGTCATGCAACGCCCCTTGGTGACGTTCGGTTTCCGTTACGGAACAAAGAGCCTGCGGTTGGTGTCTACCGTTAGCATTGGTGGCGGTTGCCGCGCGTATGCTAAGAATTATGTGGATGACGAAAGATCGAAAACAAAAGCTGTTGCAGGCCGCGAGTTGTCTGCTGTGTGCGATCGTGGCATGGAGATACCCTAGCCTTCTTGAAGGAACCGAGTTTAGCGGAGGCAGGGTCACCGGCCCTGTGCTCGGCCTGTTCGACAGCGGAACCTGTCTGTTTGTTCTCGCGCTGTTCCTGACGTTTGTGGTTCGACGAGTTGCTGCGGCGATGGCGCTTACGGCCTCACTGCTCTGCTTGCCGCTTTATCTCTACTTCACAGCTCCCGGTCCTTTCCGTCGAGTTTTCAGGGGTGAATACTCGGTCCCGCTACAGGCGAGTTTCGTATGGGATGGGCGGACGATTGCGGGAATGCTCGCCATCGCGATTTTGGTATACGTTTGTCTTCGCAGTTTTTCCGCTATTGATCGTGAGTTCGTCCCAGAGCGACAGTAGCCCAGCGCGGCAAGCCGCGAGGAAGAAGAGCAGCGTTTCTGTAAAGCCTCCACGCGCCATGTTCCTCCCCTCTGTCATGTTGAGCGGAGCGCCACGACTCCATGGGCAAGCTTACAGAATCTCAAGCGCGCAGTCGAAACACCCCGAAAAGGTGCGGTCTAGATTCCGCATCAGGGAATTTTCCCGATGCCGCCGCCAGCGCAACAGGCTGGGCGCGCGCAACCGCTTCCCGCCCTACATTCCGGGATTATGCGCAACGATCGCCGCGAGTAGAAGTCACGACCTGCGGTTGCGGGGACACACTCTGGGGAGAATTCCCTACGGCGGCATTTCTTTCGCAAGGCTTTGTCGGGGCGTTTCGACTGCGCGCCCATCCCTCTCGAGGCTGCAGATTTTCTCCAGGCTCTCCGCTCAACATGACAGTAAGGAGATGGTTTGGCAGGTACCTATAGCCCAGTTTATCGGGTGATCGCGGTGCCGCTGCGGGTCACTCTGATCGCAAAGATCCGATCCATTTGTTTTTGCCCAGCCTCTGTTAGGCGTACAGCTCGGCTTGCCTTCCGCCGAACAATGGCCCGCGAGCGCAGTAGCCACTCCAGAAGGGCAGCTCCCAGAGCTCCGCCGAGATGGGGCACGCGGTGGCTCCAATCCAGGCAGGCGTAAGCGAAGCGCCGCCGTTGCGCCTGCGCACCGCTCGAGTCAATTCCCAAACCGCGCAAAAAATTCTCTCCGGCTCTGGTCAGGTGGAAGTCGCCGGTACGCTCGCGCAGGTAATCCTTGTCTTGCAGCCGGTGCAATATGGCTACGCTCAGTTCACCCGCCAGGTGGTCGTAGCAGGTACGCGCAAATACGAGTTCCGGGGCGGTGTGGTACGCGGCGCCATCGGAGGCTCTCTTGCCATGGACTGCAACGGCTAAAGATTCCAGGGCCGCGGCCACAGGTGGGCCGCCCAAGCTGTAGAACTTGTTCCGGCCCATCGCCTTCATCTTCACGAAACCGGCATCAAGAAGGAGCTTTAAGTGATTGCTGGCGGTTTGGGGAGAGACGTTGGCCAGCATGGCCAGCTCGCTGGCCGGCCGCGACTCGCCTCCCAGCAGGCTCCATAACATGGCTGCACGAGATGGCTCGCCAATCAAAGACCCGGCCCGAGATAAATAGTTGCCTGCATCCATACTTCGATCATACATGAACTATTGTGGAAGCGTGCACATGCAAAATAATTCAACGACATGCCGATCCCGCCGATCCCGATCCCAATTCCGATTCAAAGTCCCGCGAAGCTGCAAGACCCGGTCGCTGCCGTGACCGATCCAGATCCGTATCCTTACTATGCCGAGTTGGTTGCCTCGAGACCGATCTACTGGGAGGAATCCACGCAAACCTGGGTGGCTGCAAGTACCGAGGCAGTAACCGCAGTCTTGACCAATCATCTTTTACGGGTTCGTCCAACGGCGGAGCCGGTTCCCAAAGGGCTGCTGGGAACGCCGGCAGAGAATATCTTCCGGCACCTGGTGCGCATGAACGATGGCGCGGCGCACTGTCCCTTCAAGCAGGCGGTCGCGGCGACTTTGCATGCGGCTGCCTCAGTTCACGTGGAGGCAGTGGGCAGCAAGTGTGCGCAACAGCTTTGGAGAGAAATGCGAGGGGAAGAGATCGAGCCGCAATGTGATCTGCGGCGCATCGCGGATTTCGCCTTGCGGTTGCCGGCATATGTCATGGCGAGCTTGCTTGGCATTCCTGAAGACAAGCTACCCCAGACCGCTCAATGGACCGGGGAATTCGTACGCTGTCTTGCGCCTGCCGGCCGCCCCGAAGAAATCGAGCGCGGCAAAGTTGCCGCTGCTCACCTGCTTGATCTGTTCAGGTCTTTGTTGGCATCACGTCATGGGTTGGCATCGCGTTGCGGGTTCGCATCACAACCAGCCACGCCGGCAGGCTTGCTGGCCACGCTGGCCTTGGAAGCAAAACGCGTTGGAGAGGAAAACCTCGACGTAATTCTGGCCAACGGCATTGGCTTCCTCACCCAGGCATACGAGGCCACCGCGGGATTGATTGGCAATACGCTGCTGATGCTGGGCACGCACCACGATGTGCTTGAGCAGATTAAAGCAGACCGCAGTCTGCTGGAGAACGCCGTCGAAGAGACACTTCGCTACGATGCGCCAGTGCAGAACACGCGCCGCTTTGCTGCCCACAGCGGAATCATCGCCGGCCAGCCCATGAGCGCCGGTGACACAGTTCTTGTACTTCTGGCGGCCGCCAACCGGGACCCGGCGGCAAATCCAAATCCCGAGAAGTTCGACATCCACAGAAAGAACCGGCGCATATTCACGTTTGGTGCGGGCGTGCATGCCTGTCCGGGTGAAGCCTTCGCTAAAAAAATTGCCCAAGCCGGCGTCGCACAGTTGCTGGAATCAGGAGTTGATCCCAGGCAACTTGCCGCAACCGTGACCTACCGCCCCTCGGCCAACACCCGGGTTCCAATTTTCGTGGACGCGAACTGATCGTACATTCATGTTACCTTTGTGGTGGCTGACGACAGCACGGTGATGCGTCACGGCAAGCCGCTGAAAACCACATCCATGGACGTTCTCGAAAAGCTTTTTGAGCAGCACTTTCACGCACCGGTCAAGCGGTCGCAGCCGCTGCAGGGGCAACTGGGCGGGTCGGGGCGTCAAATCATCCGGCTGGCTGGGGAAAAACTCAGCGCCATCGGCATTCGCTACGGCGTGCGCGAAGAGAACATCGCTTTCCTCGAGTTCTCGCGGCATTTTCGCAGGCACGGCCTGCCCGTCCCGGAAATCTATGCGGAAGATTTGGGCCAGGGGGCGTACCTGGAAGAAGACCTGGGTGACATCACGCTTTTTGAGTTCCTCTCGCAGAACCGCGATGGCGACGACATTGCTCCTGAGGTCATTGAAGCCTATCGCAAGGTTGCGGCCACGTTGCCGCGCTTTCAGATCGAAGCCGGGCGCGACCTGAATTACAAGCGCTGCTATCCGCGCCACAGCTTTGATCGCCAGTCCATCGCCTGGGACCTGAACTATTTCAAATATTATTTTCTCAGGCTCGCCAGCATCCCCTTCAACGAGCAGGCGCTGGAAGATGATTTTGCCCGCCTGACCAGGTTCCTGTTGACCGCCGAGCGCGATTACTTTCTCTATCGCGATTTTCAGTCACGCAACGTCATGTTGCGCGACGGGCAGCCATTTTTTCTGGATTACCAGGGCGGCCGCAAAGGCGCGCTGCAATACGATATCGCTTCTCTTTTGTATGACGCCAAGGCCGATCTGCCGTCTGAGCTGCGCCAGCAACTGCTCAATCACTATCTCGACACGCTTGCCGGTTTTATCAAGCTGGAGCGGGAAGTATTCATGCGGCACTACTATGGCTACGTTTATGTCCGCATCATGCAGGCGCTGGGCGCTTATGGCTTTCGCGGCTTTTACGAGCGCAAGCCTCATTTTCTGCAAAGCGTGCCCTATGCGCTCAAGAACCTGCGCTGGCTGCTGCACAACGCCGAGCTGCCTATTGCACTGCCGGCGCTGATGGAAGCATTCAAAAACATGCTGGGGTCGGAGAAGTTACAGAGCCTGGCGCCCGAGGGAAACAACCTGACGGTGCGGATTTTCAGCTTCTCATTTCACCACGGGATGCCGACCGACGAGACCGGGCACGGTGGTGGATTCGTCTTCGATGCGCGCAGCATTCCCAATCCGGGACGCGAAGAGCGTTTCAAGGACCTCACCGGCAGAGATGTACCGGTGATCGAGTACCTCAATCAGCAGGAGAGCGTGCATCACTTTCTTGCCAGCGTGATGTCGCTGGTAGATGCGAGCGTGAGCGATTATCAGCGCCGCGGCTTTAAGAACCTGATGGTATCGTTCGGCTGCACCGGCGGCCAGCATCGCTCGGTGTACCTGGCGGAGCGGCTGGCAAAACATCTGCACGGCAAGAGTGGCGTGGAGGTCGTGGTGCGGCATCGTCAATTAGAGAAGCTGGGTCTGGAAAAGTTGAGCGTGGAGACGCCGGGCCAATGAAAGCCATGGTTCTGGCCGCCGGCCTGGGCACGCGCCTGCGGCCGCTCACCGACACCCGGCCCAAGGCGCTGGTGGAAGTCGGCGGGCGCACGCTGCTCGGGACCACGCTCGCCCGTCTGCGCGACTTTGGGATTGGCGAGGTGATCATCAATGTGCATCACTTTGCCGACATGATCGTTGACTACCTGAATGGCAACCATAACTTCGGCATGCGCATTGAAGTTTCGCGCGAAGAGGTTCTGCTCGATACCGGCGGCGGGCTGAAAAAGGCTGCCTGGTTTTTTCTCGAGGATTCCAGCCGCTTAGACACGCCGTTCATTTTGCACAATGTGGATGTCATCAGCACGATTGATCTGGCGCGCATGGTGCAATTCCACACTGAAAATCAGGCCCTGGCCACGCTCGCAGTACAGGAACGCCAGAGCTCCCGACACCTGCTCTTTGATGAGCAGCTTCAGCTTTGCGGCAGAGGGCGCGGGCAAAATCAGAAAGACGAATTGGTTGGGTCTTCATCGCAAGCGCAGATGAAAGCACTGGCGTTTTCGGGTATCCACGTTATCTCTCCTCGCCTTCTTACCATGATGACGGAAAACGGCGTCTTTTCCATCATTGACTCCTATTTGAATCTCGCTGCCCGTGGAGAAAAGATCATCGCGTTCCGGGCGGATGAATATCAATGGCGTGATCTCGGCAAGGTGGAAGATTTGAGGCAAGGCGGCAATTAATCCCCTATCTCTCTAAATAACAGGGGCATAGATTCTGGCCCTGTTAATGCGCTATAATTCGCGCTCCCCATCACTTCATAATTTCAAGGAGTCACAATATGACCCGGCCTTGCTCGCGCAACAGCCTTGTGGTTTCCCTGTTCGTTTTCCTGGCAGTTACGCTTTCTGCTGCCCAGATGCAGGTGGCCAGCCTGCATTCCGATAACGGATTGGTGTGGCAGCGCACGTCGCCCACGGCACAGAAACCGGATGGCCCGGTGCTCTACCAGTTGCTGTTCAGCACCGCAGGCATACCGAACCAGATTTCCAAGTTCGATACCAACCCGCGCCACCTGACCAACTCGCTGCTCAGCGACAACGGCAGCATTCGTGTGGGTACGGGCAATCTTTTCGCCATTGCCAGCAATGGCATCATCACCTTTGCCAGCGGCCAGACTTTTCCCGGCGGCGGTGCGGGTACGGTGACCAGCGTAGGTCTGGCAGCGCCGGTCTCGGATTTCATTGTCAGCGGATCGCCGGTCACCGGTACCGGCACACTGACCTTCAACTGGAACATAGCGCCAGCAACCGCCGACACCGCTAGCGCCATCGTCAAGCGGGACGCGAGCGGGAATTTCGGCGCAAACACAATCACGCTGGATGGCAACCTGGCGCTGCCTTCCACTGCTTCTGGCACTGTGGGCGTGCTCACCATCGGAGGTGCACCGTTCCTGCACAGCTTCGGGTCTCCGGCTAACACCTTCGTGGGCCTGGCGGCCGGGAACTTAAGCCTAACGGGAGCCCTGAATACAGTAGTGGGCAACGGTGCACTTTCCCATGAGACGAGCGGCGACAGCAACACAGCTATCGGCGTGAACGCTCTCTACACCAACACGATTGGCGTTGGCAACACTTCCACAGGAGTGAGCGCTCTCAACTCCAACACTCAGGGCGGCTTCAACACCGCCATCGGAATGGCGGCCCTCTTCTCCAATACGGCCGGGAACTACAATGTCGCCATCGGCCGCGATGCCGGATACACCGGGACTCCCGCCAATGCGAACACTACAGGCTCGCAAAACACGTTTGTCGGCTACAGCGCCGGCCCAGGGACATCCACCCAACTGACGAATGCCACCGCGATCGGCTCGAATGCCAAGGTTTCATCCAGCAACTCGCTGGTGCTGGGAGATGGCACTGTCAACGTAGGCGTCGGAACGCCCACTCCTGGAGCGAAGCTTGATGTCTCGGGTACAGTCCGCGTCGGCAATGCCACGACCACAGGCACAACCATCGGCGCTATTCAAGCTGGGACGGCGACGCTTGGGACGAGCCTCACCCAGGAAGCGCAATTCACGGTAACGTTCCCTTCGACTTTTGCCAGTGTTCCCCACGTCATCGTCACGGCGCGCGCTGCAGATGCCACCGTCGCCGACGTTTTTGCAGTTTCAACGCGGAGCATCTCGACCACTCAATTTGTGATCAACATCATACGGCTAGACATGAACGCAGGCTGGGGACAAAACCTGCAGCTCGATTGGTTCGCGTGGCAGTAAATATAAAAGCCCCGGCATTGCTGCCGGGGCCGTGATTCACGATGAGCGGCGTGATTTTTTTGGAACCACGCCGGCCTATCTCCCCGTGAAATCTGGCCTCTTGGAGCGCAGGGGAACTCTTCGTTCCCGTGGCTACCCCAGGAAACCAAGCTTGGGTGTACTGAAGTTCGCGAGGTTCGGGAAAATTGAATTAATCGAACCAGAGTGCCAGCGTGGTGGCACGAGCCGCCGAGCGTCTACCTGCGCCAGAACAGCCGCCGATCTCCCAATAAAAAACAACGCAGTGAATGCTGCGGCTGAACTCCATGGTCCCACAGTCGGCTCCGATTACCATTCTGTGATGTGGGCCGGGGGAAGCCAGAGCTTACGCTCATCACATCTTTAAAAACAGATACTAGTGTTGAAGAACAGATGCTAATGGAGTCTTCCTATCTGGCAAACATTACGTTGGTTTTCGTCCGCTGAGAATTAGGACGATGACTCAGTGGCCAGTGAGGTCCAGACACGTTATGCGCCGATGGGCCCGGTGCCCGGGCGGACTGCTCGTAGTGATATCTTGAGTTTCAGCCTGCTTTGTAGATTTGCCGCAAGGAATGCAGATATGCCTTTTGTCTCGATTACGCGTCTTCGTATACGATCATGGCGGTTTCTGCCCATATTCTTCATACAAGTCTTGCGAACGGCGCGACAGGCCAAGTCTGCTGAAGGCAGCCTCGCTGTCTCGATGCTCCGCGAAGCCAAGAACACCTTTTGGACGCGGACGGTGTGGAGCTCCGAGCAGGCCATGAAAGCGTATATGCTGTCCGGCGTTCACGGCAGAGTCATGCGCCGATTGATGAAATGGTGCGACGAGGCCGCCGTTATCCATTGGACCCAGGAATCGGCACAGCCACCCACCTGGGAGGAAGCGTATCAAAAGCTTCTGGAAACAGGGCGGCCATCCAAGGTCAATCATCCTACTGAAGCCCATCGCCTGCACCAGATTCCGTCGCCCAAGGTTCGGGCAAAATCGGAACTGCTGTTTAAGTAGCATTTTCCCTAACGCTGCGGAAAAACGTTTTTCTGGGCGCTTTGCTGCGCGCATGCCTGCGGCAGCAAGGAAGTGTTATTTCCCAACGACTTATGGCACAGTTAATCCGCAACCTCTAAATCCGTGCCCTGACACAACCTTGAATTATGAAACTAGTCTTTGCCAACAAATCTTTACATTGCCTGGCCGTCAACTCTGATGGAACATTACGCATCTAATCTTGGTAAAATTCCTTTAGGTACAATCTGCATGACTTACACGGCTTCATGGTGCTTTCGGAGTTTTGTCTTGGCGGCAATGGCTGCCCTGCTGTTCATCGTCGTCCCGGCGTTTGCCGATGAGGGTGAGGGTCCGCTGAAGCCGGCTGAGCCCACGGGCATAACTCCCGACGAAATCATCAAGAAGTTCGCGACGAAAGAAAAAGTGTTCAAACAGGCGCGCGACAACTATACCTACCGGCAATCGGTCACAGTCGAGACGCTGGATGGCGATACCGTGGATGGCGACTATCGGATCGTGACCGACATCCTGTTCGACGACAAGGGCCGGCGTATCGAAAATGTTGTCTTTGCGCCCCAGCCGACCTTAACCCGCATCGGAATGACCCGCGAAGATACGGATGACATTCAGAACCGCCTGCCTTTCGTGCTCACCAGCGACGAACTTCCGGAATACAGCATTCTGTATGTCGGCCAGCAGAAGGAAGATGATCTCGACACTTACGTTTTCGACGTCGCCCCCAAGCAGATGGAGAAGAACAAACGTTATTTCCAGGGGCGGATCTGGGTGGATAATCGCGACTTCCAGATCGTGAAGACTTACGGCAAGAACGTTCCCGATATCCACAAAGGCCAGGAAAATTTATTCCCCAAGTTCACCACCTACCGCGAGCAGATAGACGGCCAGTATTGGTTCCCGACCTACACCTACACGGATGACACCCTTCACTTCAAGAACCAGGATGTACACATCCGCCAGATCGTGAAGTACACCAACTACAAGCGCTTCGGATCGAAGAGCAAGATCATCTACGAGGGCCAGGAGCTGCCGCCGGGCGAGAAGCAAAATCCACCGCAACAGACTCCACCGCCAAGCACGAAGTAAGAAGTGGAATTTTTGTAGAGACGCAGCATGCTGCGTCTCTATTTCTTCTCCGATTTCTCCAGTTTGCTCAGCTCGCGCTTGAGGCGCACGTGTTTCACCGCCAGGAACGAGAGATAGGCGATGTGGATCACCCAGGTCACAGCATAAGCAAGATAAAGATGGCGTAACATCATCGCGCACCTCCTACGGCGGCGAGCGCGTGCAATTCTTCCACGCGCTGTTGTTGGCGCTCCAGCAGGTAACGCACCCAGACCAGCAGAGCGCCGAAAGCAGAAAAAGCAATAAGGTTGATGAAGAAAGCGTGCAGCATGGCGGGATCAAGCCCGCTGCCCGGCCCCCCGGCCAACACCGGCTGCGGGTGCTGCGTGCGGAACCAGCGGATGGACATATACACAA
This sequence comes from Terriglobales bacterium, assembly GCA_035487355.1. NCBI lineage: Bacteria > Pseudomonadati > Acidobacteriota > Terriglobia > Terriglobales > Terriglobales bacterium. The sequence goes on from DATHMF010000093.1 coordinate 27,367, forward strand.
ACCCGGTATCCACCGATCCGAAGATGGCGAGCACCGCCGCGAGCACCGGCATAGAGCCGGCGTGCGAGAAGCGGCGCAGCAGCAGATAACTCACATAGATCAACCAGAGCAGCAGCGTGCTGGTGAGGCGAACATCCTCCCAAGTCCACCAAATGCCCCACACCGGACGCGCCCACAGCGGCCCGGTGATCAGCACGATGGTGCAGAACACCACCCCCACCTGCGCCGAGGCCAAAGCCAGGGCGTCCATACGCGGGCTGCGGGTCTTCAAGTAAATCAGCGACGCCGCCAGGTTCACAAAGAAGCACGCAAAAGCCGCAAAGGCAGAAGGCACGTGATAGTAAAAAATTCTCTGGATGTTGCCCATGGTCGCCTCCGTAGGGGCTACGAACATGGCCTGATGGAATCCCCAGATGAGCAACCCAAGGGTAAGAAGAGAAAAAAGAATAAGAGCTGGTTTCATAAACAAATATTCAGGACGTACAGGAAGTCAGATTGGACTCAACCTACAGCAAAACCAGAAGAGGTGCGAATTCTAACGTTTTAATGAACGCAATGCAACTTACTCGGCGTGCAGCACGGTTTCAAACAGTAAAAGCGAAACCGTGGTGAAAACTATATCGTAAACCGCCAGAAACTTGAGTGGCAGGCTGGGAGAACCTTCCCCGGTAAAAATTGCGGTGGTTGCGCCCACCATGGCCAGCAGCGCGGGCACGGAGACGGGAAACAGCAGCAGCGGCAACATGAGTTCGCGGCTGCGCGTGCGCAACGACATAGCTGCAAAAAAAGTTCCGTTCACGATCAGCGCCCAGGTACCCAGCAAAAATACCAGGATCAGCAGGGGCGTATCTCCCAGGGCGCGCAGATTGAAGAACACCACAAACAGCGGCGCCACGACGGCTTCCAGCAGGCAAACAAAAATAAAGTTGCCGATGGTCTTTCCCAGAAAGAGCGCATTGGCTGGGGCGGGCGAACAGCGGAATGCGTCGAGCACCTGATTGCGCAGCTCACGCAGCCAGCTCTGATTGAGCGCCATGGTAGAGGCAAACAGAAACGCCATCCAGATCAGCCCGCCGGTAATGCGGCGCGCCTCTTCGGCAGTGAAATCAAAGGTGAAGCTAAAGACCACCACCACCAGCAAGGAAAAAAATAACATGCCGTTGGTGGCGTCTTTGGAGCGCCACTCCAGGCGCAGGTCCTTGGCCAGGGTCGCTCGGGTGATATCGAACAACTGGCTCATGACGCGGCCCCCTCATTTCGCGAAGCCCCGCCCGAGCTGCCATGTTTTGCCGCCGCTGTTCCTGCTTCGCTGCGCAGCAGTTGGCCCTGGGAAAACAACAGAGAGTAATCAGCTACCCCCTCGACGTGAGTCACCTGGTGCGTGACCACCAGAATGGTCTTGCCCTCGTCACGCAGTTTTTTTATCAGCGCCGCAATGTCGCGCGCCGAAGCCACGTCCAGGTTGGAAAAAGGTTCATCGAGAAGAAGGATTTCCGGGCCGTGCATCAGGGTGCGGGCCAGCGAGAGGCGCTGCCGCATCCCCTGGGAGTAATCACCGGCGTGGCGCTCCAGGTCAGGATCGAGTCCCACAGCCCGAATCGCCGCTACCATTTTCTGCTCTTCTTTGATGCCGTAGAGCGCGGCGAAGTAGCGCAGGTTTTCCATTGCCGAAAGCTCGTCATAGAGCATGCTGGCGTGCGCGACGTAGCCGATTCTCTGCCTCAGCGTTTCGGGCGGACCATCGAAGACCACTTTGCCGGAGGTCGGGCGCGCCAGGCCGGCGATCACCCGCAGTAGCGTGGATTTTCCTGCGCCATTTTCTCCGAAGATGGCATAACAGCGGCCACTGGAAAACTCTGCGGTAACCGAGCGCAAGGCGGCGAAGCGTCCGAAAAGTTTGGTTACCTGCTGGAGCTGGATCATGGGGAGAACATCATACTGGATTGGAGTGATTCGAACCGGTTGAACAGACAGCTTACATCTTTTGCGTGTTCCCTGTGGGATTCTGCCCATTTTGCGCGGGCGCGTACTTGGAGGCACACTTGGCTTGCAGGCCGGTGGCATGAAATACGCCGTCGCGTCCGAACTGGCCTTCGGCCAGTGCCTGCGCGCCGTCTTTGAATGTATCCGGGGGCGCTTCGGTTCCCTGATAAACCACCGGCAGAGTTTTATCCTGCTCAACTAGCTTGAACTCGATCCGCATGCCCTGGCGCTTGATGGATCCGGTGGCAACATTACCCGCTACACGCAGCCGCATTTTATAAATCGCATCACTCTGGCTGGCTTGGGTTTGTAACTCGGAAATAGTTTTGTAATAGCTTTTGCTCTCCTGCACACCGGTGTAGGCGAGGTACGCCAGCGCGAGCACAATGATGACGATCGCGGAGCCGAACTTCAGGTACTTGGAATACTGTGCAGACATTCGCCTAAGACTCTACGCCTCCGCAGCAGAGAGGTCAATTGGGCATTCGACCTCTTGAACTTACCTAAGTCTCATAAGTCCCATTGTCCGGCCGGTGGGCCCACAAACACGCCCAGTTTCAACATCGTATAATTGTCTTTTGCGAGGCTTACCATGACAGTCCCCAACGGCAGCAACGGAGTCAAGCAGAACGGAGCCAGTGTTCCCCAGCCGCGCGCGGAGTGGATCGCGCAACGCCGCACCCAGGCAGAAAAAGCCGGCGACCGGAATTTTTCCCAAATGCACTACGCCCGCAAAGGCATTGTGACCGAAGAGATGGTCTACATTGCCGCCAAGGAAAAGATTTCGCCCGAGCTGGTGCGTGATGAAGTGGCGGCGGGGCGCATGATCATCCCGGCCAACATCAACCACCCTGAGCTCGAACCCATGGCGATTGGTGTGGCTTCGTTGTGCAAGATCAACGCCAACATCGGTAACTCGGCCGTGACCTCGAACGTTGATGAAGAGCTGAAGAAGCTGCACACTGCCGTACACTTCGGCGCTGACACGGTAATGGACCTCTCCACCGGCGGCGATATCCATAATATTCGCGAGGCTATTCTGCGCCACTCGCCTGTGCCCATCGGCACGGTACCGATTTACGAGGCCATCTCGCGCGTGAAGCGCGTGGAAGACCTGAACGCCAGCGTAATGCTGGAAGTCATTGAAGAGCAGGCGGAGCAGGGCGTGGATTACATGACCATCCATGCCGGGGTGCTGATCCAGTACCTGCCGCTCATTACGAAACGTATTACCGGCATCGTGAGCCGCGGCGGCGCGATCCTGGCACAGTGGATGGCACACCACCACAAGCAGAATTTCTTGTACGAGTGCTTTGACGATATCACAAAAATTTTCGCCAAGCATGACGTTTCTTATTCCTTGGGCGACGGCCTGCGGCCAGGATGCATCGCCGACGCCAGCGACGAAGCCCAGTTCGCCGAGCTCAAGACTCTGGGTGAGCTTACAAAAAAAGCCTGGGAGCACGACGTTCAGGTCATGATTGAGGGACCAGGGCACGTCCCCATGGATAAGATCAAAGAGCAAGTGGATAAAGAGATCGAGTACTGCTACGCTGCACCTTTTTATACGCTTGGCCCGCTGGTCACCGATATCGCGCCTGGATACGACCACATCACCTCGGCCATCGGCGCGGCCATGATTGGATGGCATGGCGCTTCCATGCTGTGCTACGTCACACCGAAAGAGCACCTGGGCCTGCCCAACGACAAAGACGTGAAGGACGGCATCATCGCTTACAAAATCGCGGCGCATGCAGCAGACCTGGCGCGGCACAGGCCAGGAGCGCGCGACCGCGATGACGCCCTCAGCTATGCCCGCTACACCTTCGATTGGGAAAAGCAGTTCGCGCTGTCGCTTGACCCCGAAACCGCCCGCGCCATGCACGATGAGACCTTGCCTGACGATTTTTACAAGGAAGCCAAATTCTGCTCCATGTGCGGACCGAAGTTCTGCTCGATGAACTATTCACAGAAAGTCGATGAATACAACCGCACGGTGCACGGGGTGGAGAAGAAAGATTACTCCGAGCTGGTGGAAAAGCTGATCAGCCTCAAATAAAAATTCGCTCGCCTGAAATCACATACGGCTCACGGCCTTTTGCGCAAGAACCTTCTCTGCGTCGGTATTCGCTGTGGCTCCTTTAAGACCACTTACCGACAGATCCATTATTACCTTCGGCGTCAGTACATGCAGGTGACCATTGGGATCAACGTAAGCGTCCTTTCCCAGGCCTGTCACCGTGGTCAGGTTAGTCCCTTTATCTTGCCAGAGTTTTTTCTGCGCCTCCCACATGTTGCTTTCCGCGCCCATGCTGAGGGGACCAAGGTAAATGTAGACCATGGCCATCGAGGTAGAAGCTGTAGCTACGTATGCGCAGGCCTTCGCGCCCAGCGGCGTGGTCGTGTCTCCCTTTCCACGATCCAGCGGCTCGCCCAGCACCGCCTCTGCGTCGACTTTGGTGACCAAGGCACAGGCGTCGTAATCAGCAGGCCCTTGTTTATCGTTCAGCTGTTCGGTTTTGAATTGGTACTCGTAACCGGAATCGGAATTCTTACTGAAGTTGCAAGCCGCCAGCCCAAGCAGAATCATCAACATCAATATGGCAGTTTGATACTTAGTGTTGCGAGTCATGAGTTCGCCCTCCGAAAATTTATATTGGATTGTGACTTCAGGGCCACTGCTGGGAAGGTGCAGTGGGATTCAGCAAAACCGATTATAGAAGGAATCTTGCAATTGCGGAGTGTGTGTTCTCAATCCCGCACACGGGTCAATGAGCGCCATTTGCCGTGCAGCCATATCACCACGCCCAGGGCAACAATTTCGGTAGGACCGCCGTTCGGGAGCGTGACCTCAGACCAGGAAGTGAAATTTTTTGTAATGACGTGGACGGCAAGCACCATCCCGCCCGCTGCAATGAGACTGCCTATGATTGCCTCGCTTCGTGGAGCAATTCTCATACGCCCTCCCTGGATTTTGGGCGCAATGTATCACAAATTTCAGCGTGCAATAAAGTTAAGTGAGTGGATTGTTGACACTCTTGATTTCTGATTTGAATGCCATCCTTTCGTAGCGTTACATATATCTAGGGGCTCCGCGGTAACTGCTGCGCCCTCGCTCACCCTTGGGTATCTACTGAAAGCGATTACTGAAAGCTTTCCAGTTTCTCCGCGCCCCGATTGATGGCAGCGGCCAGTGCAGCAAGCTGCTGCTGGGTGCGGAGGTTATCGCCGGCATCAATGGCTTCATTCACGCCTGGAATCACCACCGCAGCGTAGCCGGTATATTCGCCCGGCGCATAGACCGCATGATGGAACCATGGACGATTAGGAAGGCCTTCAGGAATGAGTAATCCCCGCTCCGCCTCCAGCAGGACGCGGTTTAACCTGGTTGCATCTGTCGCAGCATCTTTCTGTTTTGCTCCGATAGCAGCACCGGCAGCAGCCAAACGTTTCGCGGCATTCAAAGCAGGGAGGAAATCAGGCCCATTCTTTCCCAGCTTTTCCGACGACTTTTTCTGCGCAGCCTCAAGGTAAGAGGTAATCTCCCTGCCATAGTTTTCGTAATCATAGGGCAGCACGTCGGCATCGGCCATGCGCAAGGCTTGCAGGCCGAACACCCGGGCCATCTGCTGCTCATATTCAAATGTCGGATCGCCGAATTTCTTGAACCAGGTAAAGTCGTCGAAGGCCGAGTGATACACCCCGTAATCTCCACCTGATGTGATGTCGCCGGAAGGCACACCCAGGTGTTGCAGAAAGGCGGTGAAGTCAGATCCACTGCCCAGATCGCCTACACGCACCTCGGCAGCAGCGGGCTGTCTGGGACTGCTGATCTCCTCGTGGCCAGCGTCGCGTGGGGCGCTGTCTTTTGTCCGCTTCTCCTTCCATGCGTCATACACAGTTCCCCCAGCCGGACTGGGAACAGCTTTAGTTACGTCACGCACAAACTGTTTCAAACTGGGAACAGCAGAGGCGTTGAAGTTCGGACCGGAGACACCCACATCCATGTTGAAATACACTACTGCGTTGGCCAGCTCTTTCTCATGCTGCTCGGCCCACTCGGTCGAGCCGATGAGCCCTTCTTCTTCCGCGTCCCAGCTTGCAAAGATGAGGGTGCGTTTGGGCTTCCATCCGCTCTTGAGCAACTCGCCGATGCCGTGTACCGCCTCCAGCATGGCGGCCGTGCCACTGTTGGGGTCTACCGCGCCGTAAACCCAGGCATCGCGGTGATTGCCGGCGATCACTAATTGATCGGGCTCCTCGGTTCCCTTCACCTTGGCGGTTACGTCCCAGATGGTGCGGTATTGATAATCCTGCTTCAGATGGATCTTCACGCGCACCGGTCCCGGACCGATGTGATAGGCAAACGGAAGAGCGCCTTGCCAGGGACGCGGCGAAAGCGGGCCGCGGAGGTTTTCCATGATGGGGCGTGCATCCTGATAGGAGAGCGGCGTCGCGGGAATGTGCGGAAGATTGACTGCCTTCTCGGGGGGCACTCTCTGGTTGTCGGGCAATGATGGTACTGACGCTACTCCGGGGGTCGTGGGGTCTCCGGGATACTTGAACATGTACATGATGGAGCCACGCTGCACCGCGCTATCAGGACGCCACGGTCCATCGGGATACTTGTCACCCTTGAAATAGCCATCATCGATGGGATCGGAGTAAATAATCATGCCGGCGGCGCCGTGCTGTTCGGCGATGTACTCTTTGACTCCCCGGTAGTTTTCGCCGTAACGCACAATGACGATCTTGCCGCGCACGTTGATCTTCATGTCTTCCAGCTTCTTGAAGTCTTCCGGACGGCCGTAGTTAGCAAACACAACTTCAGCCTCAACATCGCCCGAGGGTGAGTATTCGTTGAAGCCCGGCGTTACCCGCGGATCATCCTGGAAGGGGTCACCATTGACGTGCTCCGGCCTGGGAGCGTGGTAATCGGGCATCGGCGGATTGACGATGCTCACACTGACCTCGACCGGCAGGTTCATCCAGACTCTGTACTCGGTAATTTCGGCATCGAGTCCGGCTTCGCGGAATTTCTGGAGCACATACTCCGCTGTCTTTTTGTCTTCCGCAGAGCCCGCGATGTGCGGCTCGGCTGTGAGGATTCGCAGGTGCTCTTCCGCCAGCTTAGGATCGGGTACCGCGAGAAAGCGGATTTCTGCCTGCTGCTCGGCGCTGAAATTGCGAAATCCGGTTATCGTGGATACGGACGCCGGCTGTTGCGCTGAAATAACAGAAGCCAAAAAAAACATGGTGACCGGCAAACGCCCTAAAAGAGAAAGCTTCATGAAGTTTCCTGTTCTCGAACCTGAAACTATGAAGATTACACTAAATGCGAGGATCAAGACCATGCGTGACCGAGGAAAGACCGGATAAAACCCGCCGTGCCATCACTTCCCACAGGTTTCTGCACCGCCCTTCCGAATGTGACAATTTGTAGTTGAGGTCAGAGGTTTCCAGGCGCGCCGTCATGTTCGTGAATGAATGATTTAGGGTTAGCTCAACCAGCGCAGGGGGATTTGGAAGATAACGCTTGATTCCGGTCTATTTCCGCGGTGGGCAACGGCTTGATGAAGGACCTTCCAGAGTAGTCCAACCGTCGAAGAGGAGCATGGATGCCACGTGTTTCGAAAAATTCGTCTACCGCATTCCGTGCTCCCTTCCAGTAACCGTAATCGTCGAATTGAATTATTCCTCCGGGAACAACTTTGTCGTACAGGTTTTCCAGACAAGCCTTTACACTTTCGTACCAGTCTCCATCAATGTGTAGCAGGGCAATTTGTGGGATTGGGGCGGTGGGCAGGGAGTCTTGAAAGAGTCCCTTGACGAATTGCACCCGATCAGCCACTGAAAGCTGCTGGAATAAACGCTTTACTTCTTCAAGAGTACCGACGCAATCGCCGGTATAAAGGTTTGCAATTTCGTAATCAGGATCTTTTGTAGTAGGCGCCGGCAAGCCTTCAAAAGTATCAAACAACCAGACTGTACGTTGTGCTTCCAGCCTGCGAAGAGTCATGGCCATCAGCGCCGCGCTGCCACCCTTGGCACATCCGCATTCGACTAAGTCTCCCGGAACCTGTTGGCGTACGACATGGCGAACCCCCAGATACAAGGCCCGTAGCCGAGCATTGCTGCACATGGTATACGGGCGCACCTGGCGATACAGGAGAGAAAACTCGAGCGGGGAGACAAGATCCCACACATTCATCGCTCCCCTTATGGCTGTGTCCATCACGAGCCTGGGGTCCCGCACTCTGTAGAGAACTTCTCTCAACGAATGACGCACTGGCCTCCGCTCCGAGGCCCGCAGACTGCGATGCACTGTTTCGGCCGCTCAGGTTTCATCCGTGCCTCGGAATAAAGTAACCGGGGGGACAGGTTTTTTCTTTGCATTTCAACTCTCCGGGTTTCCGAGCGGAGCTCAACTCAGCCCATTACATCAGGAAATATTGGAAGCGTGCAACCGGGCAATAAAATGGAGCGAAGCCCCAAAAACAAAATCGAACGGCGGCGGATAAAGATTGAGATTGCGTTCCATCCTTTCCGGAAAAAGTTCCAGCTCCTTCCACGCTTGCGCCCAACGAGATCGATTCCAGTAGTTGTAAGGCAAACTCACTCCAAAGCGGGCATTCCCCACCCAATCCATCAACCGCAGCCGCGCTCCGGAAAATATCCCTTCGCGCTCATGGTCCTTGATCACGATAACCTTGCGAGATACCCTGCGCGCCTCGCGCAGCAACACCATGGGATCTTCGGTGTGGTGCAAAACGTCAGCGAACAGAACCGTCTCGAACGCGCCGTCGGGATAAGGAAGGGTGTATCCATCGAACGATCGTACGGGAATGCAGGTTTGTTGCCGGACCAGCACATCCACCCCTTCCAATACGAGATCGGGGCGCAAGGCGAGCAAGCACCCGGCAACCAGTCCGCTGCCACAACCTACATCCAGCACAGTCGCGTTGCGGGGAATAAGCTCAGCAAACCACTTGCTAAGAATACGAACGCGGCGTCCAATCACCAGGCGTTGGTGCATCGAACCTACAATATTCATTCGCGTTTCATACCCAGCACACTCAGAAAAAAACTGGAAAGGATTATTTCAAAACCAAGGGTAAGCGCAACTACGGAAGGACTCACCAGGCGCAACATTTGAAATGGGTTCAACGGGCCGAATTGCCGGGCGCTCCAATCCGACACCGCCAAGACTGAGCCCCCAAATCCCACCAACATCAGGAGAACGCCCACAAGCAAACCTGTTTCCAGCTTAATGTAACGGAACGCCTTCATGAGCCGCGGATCTTCCGGCAAAAGCCCTTCTGAAATTGCGAATACTTTAGTGAAGGTTGCAAATGCAATCGCCTGAAAGCCCAGCAAAATGCTCATCAATGCATAGAGCAGCGTGTGTATGTCGAATACAACTTGCCCCACACGCTGCGGCCCCGGCAAGAGCCAAAAGGTGCCTGCCGCGCCGAAAAGAATTAACAATATTCCCGGATACAAAAACAGCCAGCGCGGACTGTAAAGCAAAAGGAAGCGCAGCGTGCGCCACCCGTCATGCCAGGTGCGCAGATGGGGAGGCCGGTTGCGACCGTCGGGAGAGAGAGTGGTAGGAACCTCAGCGATCTTCATCTTCAGAAGAGTGGCCTTCACGACCATTTCGCAGGCGAACTCCATTCCGGTGGTACGCAGGCCCATTTGCTCGTAGGCAGACTTACGAAAGCCACGCATACCGCAATAAAAATCACCGCACGGTGAATGAAAGAACAACCGGCCGATTGCAGTGATTGCCGGATTTCCCAGGTAACGGTGTGAAAGCGGCATCGCGTTCCGCTTTATGCCTCCCCGAAACCGGTTGCCCATCACCAGATCAGGGCCGGTGCGCAGTTTTTCGACAAACATCGGGGTGTGCCCGAAATCATAGCTGTCATCGGAGTCCGCCATAACGATGAACCGACCGCGAGCAGCGGCGATGCCTCTTCGCAGCGCGTTGCCATACCCTTTGGCCTCAACATGAATTACCCGCGCCCCAGCTTGTTTTGCAATCTCCTGGGAACCGTCGCTTGATCCGTTATCCGCAACAATAATTTCGCCTGCAATATTCGCCTGCCGCAGGGCATCGGCAGCTTTTTTGATACAAATCGCCAGGGTCTCGGCTTCATTGAGGCAAGGCATCACGACAGAAACTTCCAATTCGTCTTCTGTCGCGCCGGTTTGCACCTCTGCGGCGGTCCGCTTTTCATTTTTTTCAAGAGTTTGCACGAAGTTCATTTTGCGTAATTTAGCATTGTAACAAGGTCTTCAGCGCGTCCTGTTCACTCTTGTTGCTTTGTGCAAAATCGGCAAGTATTGCAACAAAGACATAGTTCCAGCCGCTCCAGCAGCATTCCGAAGCGTCATTGCCATGGTATATAATTTCTGCACTTTGTCGCTGAAGGACACTCAAAACTCGCCCATTGGCCGGGAAGCGGCGCCTCGCGATTTGCGTTCATGAAGAATTCCCGCCGCATTCTTCTTTTCATTTGGATTGTTTTTGTTCTTCGCGGAGTATTCTATAGCGCCGTGTTCCCGATATGGGAAGGATACGACGAACCATTTCATTTCGCCTACCTGCAGCAGCTCATCCATCACGGCGAAATTCCCGGCATGTCTACTCCCATGTCGCGGGAACTGTTGCAATCTCTACACGTGCTGCCGCTGCCCTGGGTCCTTTCGCAGGAAGACCTGCCGCAACCGGCCTTTTCGCACGAAGCCTATTGGAAATTGTCCGGAACCGAACGTGAGCGTCTGCAAAAACAGTTCCGGGAGATTCCCCCCTCCTGGGGCGAAGAAGACTCCACCGAAAAGAAAATCAGTAATTATGAAACCCAGCAGATGCCTTTGTATTATCTTGTTTTCTATTTCCCGTTGAAGCTTATGCCAGGCTTTAGTCTGGCATTGCGCGTTTTGGTTTTGCGTTTCCTCAACGTTCTGCTTGCTTCCTGTATCGTCCCGCTCGGATACCTTGTGGCCACACGCGTCTTGAAGGACAAAAGTCCAGCCTTGTCCCTGATGCTGTTGATTGTTGCCTTGCCGGAATTATTCATCGATCTGTCGCGCGTGGGAAATGAGAGCCTTGCCCTGGTGCTTTATACGGCTGCAGTCTACCTGGCGCTGAGGATTGTGGAGGGCCCGCAGAATTTCAAATATTTCCCATGGCTCGGAGTTGTTCTAAGCCTCGGGCTTCTCACCAAGGCGTACTTCCTCACTGCCGTCCCCGCCTTATTTCCGATCATCGTTTGGTGTTACCGGCAATGGCCGCGGGAGAGAAATCGGCTGCTCAAATTTTCAACTTTGACCGGCGCGGCCCTGCTGATAATAGCCGGCCCGTGGTATTGGCGGGTCCATACTCTGACCGGATCGTGGTCGGGTGTAACCGATGATGTCGCCTTGCGGTCACTCTCCCGCTGGCAAATTCTAGCCCAGGTTCCTCATGTGAATTGGGCCGGCGGGATCGTTTCCATACTGCTTTCGCATGTGTGGTTTGGCGCCTGGAGCTTCCTGAAATTCAACAGACCCGTCTATTTATTCTTTGGTTTAATTATTCTTTTGGCGGTCCTGGGAATCTGCAGAGTTGTTCTGCTTCGTTTAAGAAAAAATTCTCCGGATTCTCAGGCAGAAGATAGGGGAGCGATAGAATCCGGCAAATTGCTGGTCCTGCTATCGTTCTATGCTTTCTTTTGGCTGGGATTGATCTACGACATATTGCTTGTCTATATCCATCTGGGTGTTTCTGCGAGCACAGGCTGGTACATGTATTCGCTGATCGTGCCGGAAGCAATTCTCCTGTATCTGGGATTATCTGCAGTTGTCACCAAAAAAAATCGCTCCTGGATTCTTCCGACTTTGACCAGCCTGTTTGTACTGCTCGATCTTTATGGATTGCATTTTCTGCTGGTTCCTTATTACACCGGCGTGATCTCTCACGTTGGTCAGAACCGCGTTGCCGCAGCCGGAGCCGGCCAGCTTATTCAGGTAGGCATTGCTGAATTTGCCCGGCGTTTGAGCATCAACAAGCCTGCTTTTCTGGGCCCTGCGGAAATGATTGTCTTGTGGATTATCTTTTTGTTGGCAACGGTATTCTTAATCTTTGCAGCTTTTGGATTGCGGAAGGCCAGCACTAATCTGGAGTAAGTCCAGGCAAAATCTCAACGGGAGCTGTGGGCGTTTACGTTTCCAAACTTCCCTGCTCAATCACCACATTCTCGCGCACAATCAGACGGTGCGATGCCATCTCGCGCAGCTTGGGTAAAACCCGTTGCACATGCTCTTCGCTATCTACAAAGACAATGACCACAGGCAGCTTGCCTCCGGCATCCACCAGGCTTGAGGTCTTCACCCGGCTGCGTCCGGTGAACCCGGCCACGGCATGAAACACCGTAGCGCCGGCCACGTTTTCTTCGCGCAAATATTTCAGGATTTCCAGATGCAACGGCCGGTGCTGCCACTGATCGGCTTCGTTGAGATAGATGGTGATCTGCACGGCCATACCGATGCCCATTGTATTGCGCCATTCTATAACTACCGCGCTATAGCCATCGCGCCAGGGCCGCTCCGCCGATGACGGCCGCCAGACACAAAATGTTGTTGGCCAGGATGTTGGCCGCCATCAAGTGCCACTGGCCCTGCTCCATGTAGGCGAAGGTCTCAAAGGCATAGCTGGAAAAGGTGGTAAACGATCCACAAAAGCCGATGGCAATGAAAAGACGCCAGCGCGGATCAGCCAGCACGCGCTCCGTGGTCCAGATCAGGAAGAAGCCAAGGACCAGGCTGCCGGAAACATTGATGATGAGCGTGCCGTACGGAAAAGTGGGTGAAAGGACCTTGGCCACATAACGGGAGAGAAAGTAGCGGAACCCAGCCCCTAGAATTGCGCCCAGAGAAACCCAAAGGTATGCCTGCACGATGAAGTCTCCGTCAAAAAATTGTAGGAGTCATCAGCCCGCTGCATCCATGGGCGGTTATGGCGAACCCCATCGCCAAAAGAATTATAGCAACAGGAATAGCTTCAAGCTCTCAGCTCCAAGCTGCAGCCGCACCTCTGAGAGTCTCAGGGCTTTAGCTAGTTTTAGTTATGCTAATCAACTTGTTTGAATTGTTCCCTTCGGCGAGCCGTAAGGGTGATCATAGCGATCCCGTAACCGCTAGGCTTGTTCGTCAAGAGCTCCAGTGTCTCGTCAATCCGGCCAGAAACGGTCCACTGATAACCAATTCGCTGGCACGCGGTAAGCAATTCATACACGACAGTTGACCATTCAGCCTTGACGGGAGTAAGTTGCCAACGAAATGTCCCGACCCAGCCACCGGTCTTCTCGTAGGGCGCCCACTCCGAGTCAGTGGGAGCGAACCCTGCGGCTTCAAGTCTTTGGGCGGCAAACCGTTCAGCCACTGTCCGGTCTTTCGCCGCTACAAAGTATCTAATTGAACAGTCGATCACTTCGGTCTTCATGCTCAACGCTTTCTTTATGAATGCGGAATCGCATAATAACCCTTCCGGGCCTGCACCTTGTAGCCATCCTTGCTGCGGATCTCAATCTTGCGGAAGGTGCCATCTTTTTTGCTGTTGGTGGGTGTATAGCCAACTCCGTATTGGGTGCGCAGCTCAGCAACGATCTGGTCGAAGGCGGTTTTCAGGTTTTCAACCCTGTCAATTTCGAAGACCCGGCCACCTGTATCTTCCGTCAGTTTTTTCATGTAACCCTCGCCTCGGAGCCCATAGATGCCTCTGGAAAACAAAAGAACATAACAGATGGCATCCGCCTTCTGGGCGCTCTCCACGGCTTCCTCCAGGCGCACTTTGCTGCCTTCATCCACCCCATCAGTCATGATAATCATGGCCTTGCGCCCGACCTCGCCCGTGAGCTTTTCCGTGGCCGCCAGGTAAATGCCGTCATAGAGGGCCGTGCCGCGCGCAGAGTTGGAACCGGGAAACGGCCCCCGTGTAATTGATGGACCCGAAGCAGGCTCAACCACCTTGACCGTTTCCATAGCATGCCTGAGTTCGCGAGCCGACGAGGTAAAGTCGTGCTCCAGGTTCACGTCAATATCAAAAGTCATGAAAAAAGCCAGGTCCTTCGGGGTCAGGACATCATTCAGGAAGGCGCCGCCTACCTCTTTTTCAGCGGGGATGACCTGCATCATGCTGCCGCTGGTGTCCATCAGGATGCCCAAGGTAAGCGGCTGATCGGTCTCGGTGCTGAAATACTTGATGTTCTGCTTCACGCCGTCTTCGGTAAGCTCAAAGTCCTCTTTTTTGAGGTTGGGAATCAGGGCGCCGTGTTTATCCTTTACATTGCAGTAAACACTGACCACGTCCACGTTGACTTTTAAGGTGCCCATGGACGGCTCTTCCGGCGTTTGTGCCTGGGATTGCGCCGGCGGGTTTTGGGCCGTACTGCCCTGGGTAGATTGCTGGGCCACGCAGACCAGTGGGCCAATGAGCAGGAGACACCAAAGATGCAACACCATTGTGCAAGAGCGTGCGATGCGTACCAATACCATAAGGGGCCTTTTCTGATAATTTAACAGTATCCTAAGGTTAATAGAGATAATCTAATTAGATGCAGCCATTCAGCCTGGGTTTAGGAAAAGCTGAGATTTTGGGCCCAAGGGACACCGCATATGAACTTTAAGTCGTTCGCGTATCATCTGGTAGTTATAGCCGCTTTTCTCGTGCCGGCATACCCGCAAACTCAGCCGAGCCAGCAGGGCCAAATACCCGATGCTCCTACGCCCAGCAACTCAGCCCCCTCATTCCCCACTACCACGGCGCCGGCTTCGAAGAACGGTGATCGTCCTGTGCCGCCTCCAACCTCGGCCGATGAGCCTCTTCCTCTGCCCCCGCCGCCGACAATGAGCCCAAAGCCCATGCCCACCTCAACCAAGCCGGCCAATGGGGAGAATGACAGTCGCGATGACTTCACCATTAAAAAAGTTGTTAACCTTGTTGTGGTCCCGGTCACGGTAAAAGATTCCGATGGCCGGTTGGTCGAAGGCCTGCTGAAGAAAGATTTCTCCGTTATGGAAGAGGGAGAACAGCAACAGATCAGGTATTTCACCAGCGATCCGTTTCCTTTGTCGGTGGCCCTTGTGCTCGATTCCAATCTGCCGGAGCAGACCATGCGCAAGGTCAAAGAAACCTTGCCGGCACTGGCTGGGGCTTTCAGCGATTTCGATGAGGTTGGGGTCTTTACCTACGGCAATTCAGTCACTGAGCGCCTGGATTTCAGTGGCGCCGGTGACCAGCTTTCAACCGCGCTAAGCCGCTCCGAGGTGGAGTTGCAGGGACGAAATGATGGCCCGCCGGTCGCCTCCGGACCCATGACCGGGGGTCCTTCGCCCTCAGTCAATGGCAAGCCCTTCGAGCCGGGTAAGCCGCACATTACCAATATCCGCCGCGAATCCAGCGTGCTGAATGATGCCATCCTGGCCGCCGCCACGGCCCTGGCCAAGCGCGAGAGCACCCGGCGCAAGATCATCTTCGTCATCAGTGACGGTATGGAATTGGGCAGTAATGCCAGCTATAGCGATGTGCTCAAAGTCTTGCTATCGAACGAAATCGCGGTGTACGCCATTGGCGTGGATTCTGCCGCCATCCCTGGCTACAACACCCTGCAAAACATCCGCATCCCCCGCATTGGGGCCAGCAATGTCCTCGGCAGGTACGTTAACGCCACCGGAGGCTGGCCATTCGCGGAATTTAGCAAGGAAGGGATTGAAGAGGCGTACTCTCGCGTAACGGAGCAGGCCCGTAACCAATACACCCTGGGCTATAGCGCACGGCTCACGGCTGCTAATAACTACCGTAGCATCGAAGTAGTTGTTCACCGCCCAGGGTTGTTAGTCCGCGCCAAAGCCGGATATTATCCGCTGCCTCCCGGGCGCTAGCGCAAGAAAGGTTTATTTTTAGTTATCAATATTAGACACAACCTGTGCATACGGCGCGATACGTATGGTATAAAACATATTCGGTTCGCGCCATATTCTCCAGGTTTTGTGCGGTGAGCTGTTCTCCGCGCCAGTACTCTTCCTTATGCAAGCTAGGCCCAGCCCGTGAGCCGGGACACAAGGCAAGGGTTTGGGCGCCAACTTATGTAAAAGGTCGGACAACGCATTGAGTTTTATTAACTTCGCGGCCCGCGAAATTAACTGCAAAATCGTCTACTACGGCGCCGGTCTTGGGGGCAAGACGACGAACCTGCAGTATATCTACGACAAGACGAACGATAAGGCCAAGGGCAAGATGATCTCTCTGGCCACCGAGACCGACCGAACTCTCTTCTTCGATTTTCTGCCCCTGGACCTCGGAACGGTGCGCGGATTCAAGACCCGCTTTCACCTGTATACCGTCCCCGGACAGGTCTTCTATGATGCCAGCCGCAAGCTAATTCTGCGCGGCGTGGATGGCGTGGTCTTCGTCGCCGATTCCCAGGAAGAACGCATGGACGCCAACCTGGAAGCCCTGGAAAACCTGCACAGTAATCTCAAGGACCACGGCTACGACCTCGTCAAAATCCCCTATGTCCTCCAGCTCAACAAACGTGACCTTCCTAACGTGCTCCCGGTTGACGCCTTGAAGAAAGAGCTGATGCGAAAAAACGAACCCACCTTCGAAGCCATAGCCTTCCAGGGACCCGGGGTGTTTGAAACCCTGAAAGAAGTCGCCCGCCAGGTCCTCATCGAACTGAGGAAAGGCTAGAGACGCGGGCTAGTTGCTCCAAAGGTTTTGAAACGGAATTCCCTCTGCGCTCCTCCGCGTCCTCTGCGGTAAAACCGTAACTACTTCCTGCCCAGAAACCTTATCCTGCCTGTAATTGCTCTCTTCTGAAATGAGCTGAAGGTCAAGAATTGTGGAGAGTCTATGTTGTTGTTGACCACAACAGGATTCCTGCTGTTGGTAATGTTGTTCGAACCGACGCGGAGAGCGAACTCGTATCCATGGAAGCGGAAGCGGCGCTCTACGTGCAAGTTAAGTGCGAAGTAGTCAGGAAAACGGTGGGAGTCGGGTGCTCCCCCAATCTGTTGTTGCTGGTTGACGACGTTGAAGGGAAACCCGGTGTGCCAATCCAATGAATAGGCCCAATCTATTTTCTTCGTGAGAGGAAACCATCCCCAGGAGACGAGGTGGTTCGGAGTGTCCCAGGGCAGCGCCCCTCCGGCCTGCCGCGCAAAAATAGGATTATCCAGCGAGAAATCCAGCACCGCGTTGGAGCGGGCCCGCGAGCGGGTATAGGAGATCATGAACTGGTGGTTCTGGGCAAATTTCTTCTCCGCGGCAATCTGGATTGAGTCATAGCGGCCATTTTGCACATTCAGCAACTGATACACCCCGCCGGTAGTTGCAACCGGATGCACGTTGAAAAAAGCAAAGCCTTCCCGGCCGCGCTTCTCGAGCGTCTCAATCCGCAGGTGAATGGACTTGGGCAACATGCGCTCGAAGCTCAGGCTGGCATTGACAAACTTTGATGGCTGCAAAGTATTGGTATTCACCTGGAACAGGGTCTGCGTGGCTGGTCCGAGGCGCGTAACCCCGTCGGCGGCAAAGTTCTGGTCCAGGCGCACCCCTTGCAGGGAGCGTGTAGCAAAATCAAGGTTCGTGGCATCGTAGAACAGCCCCACGCCGGCACTGATCTTGGTCATGGTGGGTCCATCAAAGAAATAGCTTGTGGCCAGGCGGGGCGAGAACCATGCATCGCGGATAATTTCATCCCAGTCGCCGCGTAATCCATATTCAACAATCCATCGTTCGGCGGGAGACCATCGGTCCTGGGCGTAAGCGCTGCCCTCAAAATTGCTTATCCTGAACCGTGGCGGGCCGGAAAAGGTAGAACGCCGTTCCAGTGTGCCGTCTTCCCGCAAAGTTCTGATGGGTCGGCGCGTATTGAACTGGTGATCTTCAATACTGTCCAGGTCTGCGCCTATGCGCATTTCATGCCGTCCGTGCCATTCCGTCGGGGAAAGATAAAGATTGGCATATCCCTGTACCCGCCGGGCGCGCGAGGCGGTGCGCTCAAAAAAACTGCCCGAGATACCCTCCGGACGAATCGTGAAGGGCAAGCCTCCACGGGGAAGGGTGTCAGTCATGAACTCGCTGACGCCAACCCCGGTTTCAAGTAAAGTCTGCCCGGAATAGGCCGAGTCTCTGATGTCGAACATCTTGATCGAAGCGTGCTGATCGGTAGTACTGGCCGGGGGCGTCAACAGCGACAACCCCAGCCGCTCTACTTTCTGGTGATTGATCAAGAAGCTGGCGGTGAGAATGTTCCCCGGGGTTGCGTTGATCTGCACTTTACTCAGGCTGTCGACACGCCACAAGGGGCTGCTATTGCGGCGTTTAAAGGGCAGGTCTTTATTAAAGTTGCTGTCGTATTCTCCACTGAGCCCTTCGAACCACCACACCCTGCCCTTCTTGATCGGACCGGAAAAGGTAAAACGCGGGGTCCAATTCTCAAAGGTCAAGCCCCTTTGAAGACTGACTCCAGGCGTAAAGTTAGTGGCCGAATATCGAAAGCGGTCGTCACCCATACCGGTTTCCAGGCGCAGCACGCCTCCGGAACCTTTGCCGTATTGTGCCGTATAGCGGCTCTGGTCAACCTCGATCAACCGCAGCGAATCCGGGCTTACGCGCAAATCCAGCAGCCCGGTCACAGGATGGGTGACGTTAAATCCGTCGAGCTGATGAAACAGCTCATATCCCGCCGAGCCTCCCACATGAATCTGTTGGCTGTTATCAACCACCACGCCGGGGATAAACGGCAGCACGTTGCGGAAGTCGCGCGTGGTGGGATAAGGCAACGTAAAGATCTCACGGTTGGTGAGCTGTTCGGTGGAGCTGGTTTTAGCCGGGTCTACGGCCGGCGCTGTATCGTATACGTCAACATTTTCCCGGAACTCCTGCACATGCCGCAACAGGACTGGAATTTCAGCTCCCGGAGCAAACTCCAGCTCTCCCACGGAAACCGGGTAAAATCCCTTCTTTTCCACCTCGAGCGCATATTTCCCGGGCATCATGCCGTAAAAACGATAGTGGCCGCCAAAATCTGTTTCTACCACCAGGGAAAAAGAAGATCCCGGCACAGTCAGGGTTACACGCGCACCGCTGACCGGGTCGTGGTTCTCATCGCGTACAACCACAAGAATGCTGGACTGTTTGGAAGAATGCTGGGGCACACCGCTTTGAGCAGGCTGGCCCTGTGCGAGCGCCATCCAGCTGCATGCCAGGAGAAATGCTGCGAGTTGGAAGCTGCGGTGCATTCAGTTCTCAATTCACGGCTCTCAGTTCTCAGAATCGCAACCAACGCAAAATTGTATACCGCAGCGGGCAGGTTTCCCGCCACAGTGCGGCAAGAAGTACGATTTTAGAATTGATAGACGGATCGGGAGTGGATCGGTTTGGAAAAACATAGCAGCATGAGTATGAGTTGATTTGTTTCCGTGTTGCCCGTTATTCAGAACGTTCGAGTCCTGCGGTAGCAGTTAGCGAGTCGGGAATGGCGAATTGCCGTTTCAGTAAGGTGGTTTTCCGGGGGAGTCGACCCACTGACCACCCTTGCACTCCGCGTATCCATCCGAAAGACGAAGTAAGGCACTGTTATCGAGTGCTACAAAATCATCGATCAGCCACCGATGGCTCTCTAGAATCACGGTCACAACGCCTTCATAATGCTCGTACGCTGTTGGATAGCCGCAGCAATATATTTGTTTGTGAGTGAATCCGAGGTGAACATCGACCCGGTTTTCTCCGATGGCTGTGCTGCCGAGAATCGAGAACTTCATTGGACTAAGTTTCGAGTCGCCCGTGATTCGGAGTCTCTAACGCGGCTTCCTTGCTGAGCACTCGACAACTTTCGGCGGGTGATCCCGCTGAAATCCGCTCTCGACGTTTTACACCGGAGCTGTACCGCCTAATTCACTTTGGCTCGATGATTGGGCCATTCGTGATGAGCTTCGAATCCACTATGCCGATCTCGACCCGGCGGTTGGCAGCACGCGCTTGGTCGCTGTCGCCCGGAACGCGCGGGTCGGACTTGCCAAAACCCTTGGCGCTCATGATTTTCGGGGAAATTCCGGCCTGTACCAAGAAGTCGCGGACAGCTTCGGCGCGACGCTGCGACAGTTGCAAGTTGTACTTCTGCGTGCCGATGTCGTCCGTATATCCGTAGACAGCAACCGAATATCCCTTAAGCGCCATCAGGATCCCGGCGATGCGATTGAGGATGTCGCGGTATTCCGGTTTAATGGCTGCCTTATCAAAGTCGAAGCGAATTGACTTGCTGTCCAGCGTCATCACCAAGCCCATCGCGGTACGACGCGTTTCGGCGATTTGCCCGAGAGCCTGTTGCAGCTGTTGAAGTTCCGCCTCTCGCTGCTGCCGATACTGTTCAGCCTGCTGTGTGGCTTGATCCGCCTTTTGCTGCTCAGCGGCGGCCTGCTGCCGCGCAAGTTCCGCCTGAGCCTCCGAGTTCGATTGAGCCTGCTTCGCCAAGTCGCGCTCTTGAGCGGCTGCTTGCGCGTTCGCAGCCGCTTGCGAAGCTTGCTGAGCGGACGTCTGCGATTGTTCCTGTACCCGCTCGACCTGCCGGCTGAGAGCCTCCGTCTGCTGGCTGAGAGCCTCCGTCTGCTGGCTGAGCTGTGCCACCTCGCGCTCCAGGCGACGAACCGATCTTAGATAAACAAACCCAAGAATCAAGCTGAGCGCGATTGCGATCACTCCCAGAGCCAACGCCAACTTCCCTTGAGACTTGCCAGGTGCATCCCCAAGTCCACGCTCATTCAGCTTTAGCGGCACTCGTGAAGAGTCCATCATTGGCCAATCTTAGCTTGGAATTCTAGATAGAAGCAAAACGAAATAGCTCGCGGATGGTCGGCAATCCGGGCCTCCTAAATTGACCACTACTACCGATCAAAAAGTGAAGCTAGAAGTTAGAAAGAAGTCACAAAGCAGGAGTTGGGGAAGGGTTAACGCAACCGCAAACTGCGAAGCATGGCCTCGAAAGTCCCATGCATCTGATTGAAATCGGGGTCAGGGGAAATGAACACCAGATAGAGTACGTGCTGGCCGTCGCTGAGTGGCAGGGTCACCAGCCAGTCGCGCTCGCGCAAGGGGTTGCCGCTCTGGTCTTTGACGGGTGACACGCCAACCAGGTCTGCCGATTTGGCTGCAATTCCGTTCACCCGTATATCTTCGTCGGTACCAATTTGCTTGAGCTGCGGATTCCCCTGGCGCAGCCGGGCTATCAGCTCATGTGTGGCCTGGTCGAGTGAATTTGAGTTTTCGGGCTGGAATCCACTCACAATCACGCCGTAGGCCACCTGGTCCTGGGTCACACCCGATTGCGGGGCAATGGTCACAGCCGTGGTATTGTCGCCGTAAACCTGCCAGTTATCGGGATAAGAAATCGTGTAAGCATCGTGCTGAAAATCGCGGACGTTCCCGCTGGGCGCCACCCCTTCGATAGCGGTGCTGGTAAGTTTGTTCCCCGATTTTTGCTGCTGTTGCTGAATCTGCTGCTGGGTAAGGGGCTTCATGCCCATGGCGCGCTGCTTGATTTGCGCGAACTCCGGGGTGCTGTCAGGCAGATATTGCTTGGCAGGCAGCGTGGCGACCTCCTTGGAGACATATTGATAACGGTTCGCAGGAATGGGGTGATCGCTGAAAAACTGCGAGGTGCTGGCCCCGCCCTGCTGCTGCAGTTTGCGGAAGAACTCGGCCATCCATCTGGGGTTGTAGCCGGTGTCATACATGATGTCCGTGCCCAGCAAGTCGGCCTCTTGCTCGTTCTGGCGTGAATTCTTGAGGAAGTAGGAGCCTGCTCCAAACTGAATCCCAAGCTGGGCAAGCTGGCTGCCGATGCCCTTGCCGAGAAAACCTCCTAAGATGGAAAGCGGAAGCTGGGCCTCCATCTGCTTGGTGGCCGCGCGCGTGGAGTGGCGCTGCACCACGTGCGAGATTTCATGCGCCATCACCGCCGCCACCTCGGCCTCGTTGTCCGCTGCCTGGATTGTCCCCAGATTGAGGTAGATCGGCCCGCCCGGCATGGCAAAGGCGTTGATCTCCTTCTGGTTGACCACGTGGAAGTTATACGGCCACTTTGCGCCGGGAGCATGCGCCGCCAGGTTGGCTCCCAGCCTTTGTACATATTTGGTGATGGGGTCAGAGTCACTCAGAAGCGGGAGCTGCTTGTTGGCATCAGCCGAGGCCTGCTGCCCCGCCGCGATTTCCTCTTGCGAGGAAAACAGGTTGAAGCCGCTGGTGGGTTTCACGCGCGCCTGCATCACGAGCGGAACCACCAGACCCAGGATTAGGATGACTGCCAGGCTTTGGGATAAAAAAGGTTTTCGGTTGTCAGTTGCCAGTTGCCGGAAGAGCTTTCCTCGTATGCGGTTCTTCATGATCTATCTCCTCGTACACATTACGAAGTAGGCATAGCTTTCACGTGGAGAATTATATAGTGCTTCCACAATTACTGTATCCACTACCGTGGAAGAGCACGGCTTTCAGAGTTTGTGGAAAAAGTCGGCTTTTTTGTCATTCCGAACACGCAGTGGAGGAATCCCTATTGTGCCGAGATTCTTTGCTTCTGCGTTTGTCAGGGCACGGGATTTTATCAGTGCCTCATGGGCTTTTAATGTAAATGTGTGGAAAACTCAATTTTGTGGGCACCTGAAGGGTGAACAACCCCGAAGGGGTGACGTATTATGCCCAGCGTTTCCAGCGCTGGGTATCGTAGGAAACGATTCGTAGTCCCGTTAGGGACGACGCTATCGCGCGTTATTTCTCAAGCCTACGAGAGCTATGGCAATGGTCCCCAAGAATCCTGTTATTCCTGACGACTGAGGACTAACGACTGAGGACTACTTGTTATTCGGGACGCTGAACTCGCGGGTTTTGGCCCCCGCACGGGCAGCGCGGGCCTGCGGAGGTGTGCCCACTTCCTGTCCGTACTTCTCAAGCATTACGGGAACCATGGCCCCCTCAGCTTCTTTGACGAAGGCCATCTTGCCTTCCGCATCCATATCAATGCGCACATAGTCGCCTAGCTTCACCTGGCTTGTAGCAACCAGGTTGGCCAGTGGAAAGACGATAAAACGCTCAATGGCACGCTTGAGGTGGCGTGCTCCGTACTTGAGGTCGGTGCCTTTTTCCAGCAGAAAGCTCTTCACCCGGGGCATGCAGTTAAAGACAAACTGGCTGTTCCCCGTCGCCTGCAGAATGCGCTGTTGCACCATGCCCAGCTCGATTTCGAGGATGCGCTCGAGGTGCGCGGGCTGCAACATCTTAAAGACCACCATCTTATCAATGCGGTTCATGAACTCAGGGGAGAACTTGCGCCGCGCCGCCTCCTGGGCGGTGCGGGTGATCTTGTCGTCGAGCTTGGAATCCACTAAGGCCGGTCTCTGGGCAAAACCCATGGCCCCGTGGATAAGCTCGTTCGTCTCACTGGCGCCGAGATTCGAGGTCATGATGATGATGCAATGGGAGAGGTCCACGCGGCGGTTGTCACCCAGGGTGAGTGTGGCTTTATCCAGTATCCCCAGCAGAAGCTGCCAGAGCGCGTCGCTGGCCTTTTCGATCTCGTCGAACAGCAGCAGGGAGAGGCGAAGTTTTTCCGTGTGCCACTCGTTCAGGGCCTCCTGGGTCAGCAGCGGATGGGTTTCGCGATGGCCGAGGTAGCCCGGTGGCGAGCCAATCAGCTTGGCAATCTCGTGGCTGTGCTGAAATTCAGCGCAATCAATCTTGATGCAGGCCTTGGGATCTCCGAAGAGCGCCTCGGCCATGGCCTCGACCACGCGCGTTTTGCCGGAGCCGGTGGGCCCCAGAAACAACAGATTGCCCACGGGGCGCCCTGGGGGAGTCAGGCCGGCCAGAAACATCTGGTAGATTTGTGTGACCTTCTCAATGGCGGCGTCCTGGCCCACGATTTTCCGCCGCAATGCCGCTTCAAAATCTAGTGCGTCGTTGCCGCGCCGGGTGGGATCCAACGCTGTATTCAATCCTGTCCTCATAATGCCTGTGCCCCTTCCTGTCGGGCAGTTATTCTGACTGCGTCTCTCTCCCTAATACATTTGATGCAAGATGGGCAGCTTTGGAATCACCCTTTTGGAAATCTTGGGTACACTGCCTTGACTGTCCGCTTGCCCGGTCTCCCCTGAACGAACATCTTTGCGAAATACAACCTGCTTCTAAGGTATACACCGGGGTTGCAGGCTGCTTGAGAAGTGCTAGTATGCGGATTCTCCCCGAGAAGAATTGGAAGTACTTTACATGGAGCCTCGCAAGTTATCTCTTGGTGTATCTCACGTCAATTCATTTTTTGTTTTTCTGATTCTGATTTTGCTCGGCGGATGCGGGTTTTCGCGTTCCCAAATCGGGCAAACCGGAAATCCTGCGCCGGCACAGGCAGCGGCCACCTCCGCTACGGTGGCAACCACCGGCCTTCCATCCGGAGCTGCGCCGTTCCATTACACCGTCAAGCGCGGTGAAAGCATTCCGGCAGTGGTGCGGCAATTTATTTCGCACACGTCGTATATGACAGGCGCCGAACTGGAAAGCGCCTTGCGCGAGGCCAACAACAAGCCTAAAGGAAATGGTCTGAAGCCGGGCGAAGACCTTATTATCCCCGGCTATGAGACGGAGCCGATTGTGGAGCACTCGGTTACGGTGCCGAAAAATTTTGAAGTGCGGGCCATTTACCTGACGGGAACGATGGCGGGCAGTGACCACGGCATACGCATCATCCGGCGATGGCACGATCTGGGCGGGAACGCCGTGGTCTTCGACATCAAAGACAGCGATGGTTCGGTAAATATTGCCTTCGACCATCCCCTGGCCCCCAAGGTCAAACACCATTCCATTGCCAACCTGCCTAAATTCATCCGGTTTCTGCATTCCGAAAACATGCATGCCATTGCGCGCATCGCTCTCTTCCGCGATGAACACATTGCGCGCGACTACCCGGAGCTGGCCGTGCAATCAAAGCGTGCTCTGGCAGGCACGCAGACTGCACCTAAGCCGAATAAGGCTGCGCAAGACAATGCAGCCGCGCAGAATAATGTAGTCGCGCAGACTCCAGCTAACCAGAATCAAACCACCCCGGACCAAAGCACGCAAGCTCAGGCAACCCAGACTCAGGCTGCGCAAAATGAATCCGCACAAAATCAAGCTGCGCAAGCCACGACTGTGCAGAAAGAAGCTCCGCAGAAGAAAGTTGCGCAAAAGAAACCTGCGCAGAACAAGACCGCCCCTCAGCCCTGGCGGGAGAACGGCAAATTGGTCTGGGCCGATACTTCAAATCCCAAAGTTCAGGAATATAACCTGGCGCTGGCGAAATTTGTTGCCGGCTCAGGGGCCGATGAAGTTCAATTTGACTATGTCCGCTTCCCCGCCGAAGGCGACCAGAAAGATGCTTGGTTTGCTTTCATGAAAAGCCATCCCGAGTGGCAGCGCGCCGATGTGATTGCCGATTTTCTGTCGCGCGCCTACTCAGAGCTGCATCCTGCAGGCGTGCTGCTCTCGCTCGATGTTTTTGGTGTGATGGCGTGGCAGCGCTCGGTTGACCTGAACCACACCGGCCAGGACATTGTTCGCATGGCAAAATATTGCGACGTGCTCTCGCCTATGATTTATCCTTCGCACTTCTTTGGCATGGATGGTTACAGGCGGCCGGGCGATGCGCCGGAACACTTTATCTCCAGTTCAATGCAGCGCTTCGAGAAGGTAACGCAGGGCAGCGGTGTAGTGCTGAGGCCGTGGCTGCAGGCCTTTGGCTGGCGCACCAGCACATATTCGCCACAGTACATCGAAACCCAGGTAAAAGTCGCCAAAAACAACGGCGGAGTCGGTTTCCTGTTCTGGAACGCGCGCAACGACTATGGCCGTCCCTTCACAGCCATGCCGGTGATGACCCACAAAATGGATGAGTACTTCCAGGCAGCCACCAAAAAATCATAACCGGAGCCGCTGTGAGCAAAGCGAACAGCAGCTATTGCGCCGGCTTGCGGCGCGCGGTGGGAGCCCCCGGCTTTAGCCGGGGGTAAGGTTGTAGCGTTTTGGGGCTTCAGCCCCGGCGTTTTTGTAAGTTAGGACATTTGCTATGCAGCCCCGAGGTAGTTCCTTCCTGCGCTCCAAGCGTTTATGAAGTGGCCCCATTGTGGTATCAAACTCTTGATTCCGGGAAAACACGGACTAACATATGTCTCAGAACTGTATTCAGCATTCCAGAAATGCGGAGGCTCTTGCCTTCAAGGATCTTTGAAAACTCGCCAACAATTCCCAGACCACCAAGCTAACAGGGGGTAGGGGCGCTAACTGGATACCGTCTCTCCGAAGGCGAATCCGGGGCTTTCCTGATGACTGAGGACTTTCTTTTTGAGCAGCCAGCTCCTTCGAGAACTGAGAACTGTTTTGAGGACTCACTCACGGCACTAGCTGCTAGTGCACCATATTTCCTCGATATGTCATTGATTACTAGTAACTTAGTTTCAATAAGGCTATTTCAGCAAGTGCGGTCTTCTGAGAACTGAGAACTCTCCTTTACCGACGACTGAGGACTCTCTGAAGGGCGAAGCCGGGTTGCTAAGGACTCACTTGACGGCACTACCTTGCTAGTGCACCATATTTCTTGGATATGCCATTGATTATAAGTGACTTAGTATCTATAAGACCTATTTCAGCAAGGGGGGTCTTCTGAGAACCAAGAACTGTTCTTTAGCTTGTAGCCTGGCTACGGATGTGGCGGATGGCGTTTTTGCCTTGATGTTTGACCGTGTACATGAGTTCGTCTGCCTTTTGCACCATCTGCTCGGCGCTCTCGGGCGCCACTTCATAGGTCACCAGGCCCATGCTGAAGGTGACCGGCGAGCCCTTTTCCTGCATGGCGGAGGTCAGCAGGCGATGCAGCTTGGTGATCACGAAGGCAGCCGCGGCGTGGCCAGACTCGGGGAGCAGCAGCGCAAACTCATCTCCTCCCAACCGGGCGGCAAAATCCTCGGCGCGCAGATTGTTTTGCAAGACGCTGGCAACGCTGACCAGCAGTTGATCGCCGGCCTCATGGCCACTGGTATCGTTGACCTGCTTGAAGTTGTCGAGGTCAATGTAGGCCAAGCTTAAAGGACGAGTATAACGAATGGCGCGCTTTCGTTCCGATTCGGCCCTTTCATAAAAGGCGCGGCGGTTGGCCAAACCGGTAAGAGCGTCGCAGCGCGCGAGTTTCCTCTCGGCTTCGATCCGCGCCTCCTGGCTTTCATGAAGCTTCTTCTGCATCTCTATCGTCTGAGTAATATCCTGGGCATGGCCCAACACATACGGAGCGGTGCCGGGTTCCTGGAACAGGCGGTTGGTGAAATACCAGATGTGCTTCTCCCCTTTGCTGTCCACGACGGCCATATTTCCTTTAGCAATCTGCTTTTGCTCGATCTCTTTCAGATAGAGGTCAAATTCGGGCCTGGCCCAGTGAATCATCATGTCTCGAAGGTTTTTTCCAATGCATTCCTCCACCGTATACTGCAGACCCCGGGCAGCAGCCGGGTTAATGGAAAGTATTTTGCCTTCCAGATCATGGGTGCAAATCAGGGCTGTGCTGTTTTCTACCAGGTTGCGATAGCGCTCCTGGGCAACAATAAGACGCTCTTGAAAAGAGACGATTCGCTCGGCCACCAAGAGCCGTGCTTCCAGTTCACCAGGGTCCGGAGGTTTGCAAATGTAGTCGTCGGCCCCCGAACCAAGACCTTCAATGATATGTTGCGGTTCATTCTTGGCGGTAAGCAGCAAGATGTAAGTGTAATGGCGCCGGTTGAGGCGCCGCACCCGGCGGCAAAGTTCAATGCCTTCCACTCCGGGCATGATCCAATCGAGAATGGCGATAGTGGGGGCGTCGCCGTACTGCAATAGATCCCAGGCCTCAGATCCATCTGACGCTAACGAGACATCGTATCCCCATCTCTCCATGAAGCGCCGCAGCAGCTCCCGAACGACAGCGCTGTCATCCGCCACAATTACGCGGAGTGGCCCAGTCGAGCGATTGAGCCGTGTCTCTCCCGAGGCCCCGGTTGAACCCGACCTGGAGTCAGTAGACATGCTGGACCAAAATATAGTGCATATTAGCACTGTTTTCTTCCGTTCTCGGTTCTCAGTTCTCAGCGATTGCTCAGGATGTCAACAAGTCTGAGCTATACTCCCGCCTATAGCAGCATGCTGCGCTCCGTTCTATAATTGTTCTTCAAGCTTAGACACTGAAAGCCGGTAAAATTGTTTGCATACGATTTTGGCAGCCAGCGTCTAAATGAAACACTGACCAGGCGAGGAGTCCCGGGAATGCCCATCAAAAAAAGCGAAAAAATATGGCACAACGGAAAGTTTATTAATTGGGATGATGCCAAGTTGCACGTCATGTCCCACGTGATCCACTATGGCACTTCGGTCTTTGAGGGGGTTCGATGTTATGCCCTGCCATCAGGGTCGGGAATCTTCCGCGCCCACGAGCACGCCCAGCGCCTGCTGGATTCAGCCAAAATCTATCGCATTGACGTGGAGTACAGCCGCGAAGATTTGGTAGCCGCCATGGTAGATCTCGTGAAGACGAACGGGGTCACACCTTGCTACATACGTCCGATCGTATTGCGTGGTTATGGTGATGCCGGGGTCTCGCCATTTAATTGCCCCGCCGAGGTTTACATCATCAACTACGAATGGGGACGCTATCTCGGCCACGGCAGTGATGAGGGCGTGGATGTTTGCGTCTCATCGTGGAACCGGCTCGCGCCCAATACCCTGCCGGCCATGGCCAAGGCAGGCGCCAATTACATGAACTCGCAGCTTATTAAGATGGAAGCTATTCTCAACGGCTACGTAGAAGGCATTGCCCTCGATGTGAATGGCTACGTGAGCGAAGGTTCGGGCGAAAATATTTTCCTGGTGCGCCAGGGCTCACTCTACACCGGACCGCTGGGCAACTCGGTGCTGCCCGGCATTACGCGCGATTCCGTGCTGCGCATCGCCAAAGACAAGGGTATTCCCGTGGTTGAGCAGATGATCCCGCGCGAGATGCTGTACATCGCTGACGAACTCTTCTTCACCGGCACCGCAGCCGAGATCACTGCCATCCGCTCGGTAGATAAGATCAGCATCAACAAGGGCGACGTCGGCCCGATTACCAAGGCCCTGCAAAAAGAGTTCTTCGGCATCGTGAACGGCACAGCGCCCGACCGCTTCAACTGGCTTACCCCTGTTCCCATTAGCGTGAAGCAGCCGGTCGGCGTGTAAGATCAATTCCCCGCGAGGGGCTTGCATGAAAGTATTTAACCCTCACTTCGATTTGGGTGAACAAGAGTGCGCCTGTGCACCCAGCACTGGAGTTCACCCGAAACCACTAACCAACGAACTCCCGAAAATACTAATTTAAGGAGAGATCATTATGAGCACTGCCGTAGCACCTTCCACTGATTTCGCAACTGGTTTTCGTGAGATGTTACTCGATGACTACACCCGGAAAGAAATGCCTACAACCAAAGCTGTGATTGACGCTATTCCCGAAAGCAGAAAGGAATACCGGCCTGATCCTAAAGCGCGCAGCGCCGGTCAATTGGCTTGGCACCTGGCTAACAGCGAGGTCTGGTTCCTGAAAGGAATTGCGGACCTGCAATTTCCCGACCCTACCGCCTTTGAAAAAGACACGCCAAAAACCATCGCGGAAATCTCACAGTGGTACGAGACCAACGCCAAGAAGGAACTGGAACGCCTGCGCAAATTAAGCCCGGAACAACTGGCGACCCCCGTTGATTTCTTCGGCGCCTTCAAGATGCCGGCCTTCGCCTATCTACTGTTCCAGAGCCGGCACTCCTGCCATCATCGCGGCCAGCTCGCGTCTTACCTGCGTCCCATGGGCTCCAAGTGCCCTGACATCTACGGCGGCAGCTACGACTTCCCCTGGAAGGGATAAACTTCGAACACATCGCACGAAAGAAGACGGTCCGATCGTAGAGACGTAGCATGCTACGTCTCTACACTTTTAGTGCGTCCGCTCAGATGGCATCAGTGCAACGTTGTCAGGCTTGCCTTCCACCACACCCACGGTATGCTGCCTATCGCGATAATGTTCCAGGCAAGCAGAGCGAAGCTCATCTGGCGAGGAGTGTAAGGCCGGTCACGCCAAAAGACAGTCGCATCGAGCAGGAACCATAGGGCACTGGCCAGCAGAAAGCTGCTCAGGAAGATATCGTGAAAGCAAACAAACACCAGGGCACATTCGGCGGCGAGCAAGGCAGCGATCAGAAATTTGGTGGGCACGCGTCCAATCACGGTGGCCGTGGTGCGGCGGCCGCTGGCGCGGTCAGGCTCGATATCCATGATTTCGCCGAACAGGTGTGCGTGCATGGCGAACATGACGCTAAACAGCATGGCCAGCCAGGGCAGTTGCGGAGCGCGGTTCAGCCAACTGCTGAGCACAAACACCAGCAAATATCCGCTCTGGTTCAGCAGCTCAAGCGGCGGGCGGCCCTTCCAGCCGTAGCGCGGCCAGTTGTAAAGCATGCCACCAATCAAAATCGATCCGGCAAAAAACAGCAGTACTCTGGCCCCTGCGAAATAAAGGAAGGCGAGCAGAAACGGTACTTGCACCAGCGCCATCGCCAACGGCAGTTTGTGCAACTGCTCACGCGATCCGCGCGCGCCGAACAGGAAAGTCCCTTTGCGGGGATTGATGCTGTCAATCTCGAAATCAACGTAGTCATTCCAGCCGTACAACAGCAATCCCAGGGGAAATGTGCAGTACAGCGCGCCAAGCCAGAAGGCCGCCGAATGAAATACGTTCCTCTGCCCCAGCGGCAGCAGATAAAACCACACTTGGGTGGACCAAAGTCCGGGCCGCGAGGCCTGCAGAATGAAAATCAAATCGGAAAAACGGGAGCGGGTTTCAGGCTGGTGGGCAAGTGTGGCGGCAGTTGCGGGCATCAGTTCTCAGCTCCCAGTGTACAGGCGCCGGTTGCCGGGGCGAAGGACAATAATTTTGAACACTGATCTCGGCACAGTCCCTTTATTGTTCCGGCGTCGTCTGAGGCTGCGCTTTCGACTTTGATGCAGACGAGTCTTTTTCAAAAAATTGGGGGAACTTGTCGCGCAATTTGGGTGTAATGCGATAGCCCGCATCTTCGAACGCGTCCCCAAAATCGTTGCGTTCGCCGCCCCCGCGCCCAACGTGGCAGAGGATGCACTTCCCGCGCAGCTCTGCTTTGGCGTATGGATCGCGGTTGTAGCGGTCCATGAAGGCAGGCTTGGCTGAAGCAGGTTCAACCAGGAAGCCCGTCTTCATAAATCCAAACACAGCAATCCCGGTGAATGCGGCGATCAGAATTGTTCGCAATCTCGGGCTCAACATATACCTTCCGTCTTCCATCTAGAATACATAAGCCACTGAGCCGGTGAATCCATTCTTTCCATACTCGAGATGGGGCAGCGGACTGACGCCAAAATTTGCGCCTCCGACTGCTGCCGTCACTCTCGGAACCGGTCCGAAGCTGTGGTTGAAAAGATAATTCATCTTGAAAATTACACTCGCGGTGGGAGCAACATTAAACCCGATAGACGTGCGTGAACGGTTGAGATAAAAATTTGGGATGGTACGGTCCAGACGCACCACTTCGTATCGGAACACCGGCGCAATGTAAGAGCCTTCATCGAACCCAAATTTCTTAGTCAGGAAGCGCGGAGAAAACTGATAGGCACCTTCCACGTAAAAGCCATCCTGTCCCGGGGAACGTTGTGCCACAAACTGCGCCAAGGCGTTCACGGTTGCCGGGTCATTTGGGTCAACGACCGGAGGCGCCGGGCTCCTGCGCGGAATCCCCCCACCCACGATGTTGGAGTGCGCATATTCTCCATTGATCGCCAGCGGCCCATGATGATAGGAGCCATCCAGGAACACGATCGTCGCCGATTGCGACGGGTCTCCCAGTTGACTGAACTTCCCGTTATAGACTGAACCGCCAAACTCCAGACCCGAGATCGGGGATATTCCAATGCGGCTGGCTACAGCTTTCGTGCGATTGGTGGACTGAAAGGCGATGCGACCCGGTTCAGCGGCGGAGGACTGCCCCAGCAACCTGGAGAAGGGGGTTGGAGTGCCATCGGCATTCAAACCCTGCATTCCGTTCAACACATCGGCTTCGTAGCTCAGTTTCATCTTGTGAGGCAAGGTGATACGGCCTCGAACTCCCATGCCGGCATCGCGATAGGCAGTAGGAACAATAAACTGGTTGATGAGCGGCCGTATGGTCAGCAGATTCAGGTTGGAATCATGATAAACGTTGAACCGGCCCAGCGCAGGCACGAAGATTCCGCCCCGGAAAGCGAATTCGGGGCGCACTTTCCATTCGACGAAAGCCTGCTCCAAATCAATTTCGCGCGACCCAAACTCATATTCAATCTCAGAGTTGAAGACGATGTTTTGTCTCTCGGCCAGCACGGCGGCAACCCCCAGCACAAAGCGCGTGTTCTGAAATGTTGGCGTACCGCCGCCGTCGGCGCGCTCGCTGATCGAAGATTCGCGAAACTGGAAGTCGCCATACCCGCCAATCGTGATCCGGTCGGTGCGAAGAAGATTTCCCGCTCCCGATAAATCTCCGCCTTGCGCCTTGGTGGCTATGGCGATGCGGGGATTTTCAGGCACAGCCGTGGATTGGGTTGTGCCTGTACCGTATTGCAGCGTCTCAGAAGTTTGCTGCGAGGGTTGTTGAGCAGTGCCTTCCTGTGGCTTTGCCTGCGATTCGATAATGGCTTCCAGGCGCTCGATCTGGACTTTTAAGGTCTTGACTTCGTTTTTTACTTCCTGGAGTTCAGACTTCGATGCGGTCCCCTCAGACGCTTCGCTCGCCTGCGCGGTTGCGTCGGCAACTCCTGAACTTGCACCTGGCCCATTGGGCAATGCAAAAACATTGCCACTCAAACTCAATAAAAATAAGAATGTGCTGATTGTGCGCAAGATTGACGGAGGAAAGAACCTGCGGCCCTTCTTGCTACGGCACAAAGAATCTGATAAGAAAAGAACAGCGCGGTATTGTCCAGGCATATCCACCTTGGCTTTCTGCGTTTTCAGGGCTTTCGCCGTTGCTGCGGCGGGAGCCCGTTCTATTTGGATTTTTGATTCCTACTTGCAACTGGTTTGCAAGTAGAAGTATTACAAATCAGCCTTGCTGTTCTGTCAATATATCGGGCAAAGATTTTGTTGCAGACTTATTGCAACACAGTTGCAATAAGAGAAGGGATGGGCTTTATCCCGATGTTGAACCGGCTATGGCTGCATGGAACTGCAATTTCCAGGATTGAATCGCATTCCCGGGATGCAACTGCAGGTGCCAGCCTATGGTTTGCCAGTGAAACCTAACGTCTACACTTGCAACACTGTTGCAAATGATTTTATATTTAAGATCAGATTCGATGCTTCTGTCAACGTACTGAGCAACATGTCGTTACAGAATGAACGCCACCGCTCGACGCAAGACCCCAAAAGGAGAACTGCTTTGCCTTTACCTCAGACCGAAACCCCCGGACGCTTGCATGATGAACTGATGGCCCGCGGAATTCGTCTCACCCGCCAACGCCGGACGATTCTCAGCATCATTGAAACCGCCAGCCAGCACCTGGATGCCGGCCAAATTCTACGGAAAGCCAAGAGGACCGACCCGGCAATAGACCGCGTAACCGTGTATCGCACCATAGGACTACTGAAGCGCCACGGATTAGTGGATGAGCTGGACCTAATGCATGTGCAAGGCGAGCGCCACTTTTATGAGCGCCGCACCCAACGTGATCACCTGCATATGACATGTCTGCGTTGCGGTAAAGTCACGGAATTTGAAAGCCTTTTATTTGAAAAGCTCAAGCATCAGGTGGAAAGAGAATGCCGGTTCCGTGTCGCCGTGGCCAGGCTGGAAATCGGGGGTTACTGCCCCAAGTGCCGCACGTAGTCAGCCGGCAGTCATCAGTCGTTCGTCCTCAGGATTGGCCGGAAGCCGATTTGTCAGCGACAGATCCATCGGTATCCAACGGTATGTACCGTAGCAATCTGCTTGGAGTCGGCCCCGAGATCAGACAGCTTTTTTCGTAACTGCACAATGAATTGATCAAGCGCTCGAGTTGTTCCGTAGTACTCATAGCCCCAAATCTCGTTGAGAATGCGGTCCCGCGAGAGCACTTCGCCGGGGTGGCTGATAAAAAGCTGGAAGAGCTTTACCTCCCGTCCCGAAAGCGGAACCGATTTTTTACCGCGCTTGAGTTCCAGGGTCTTGAGATCAAGCGTGCAATCCCCGAAGGTCACGCTGCCACCATCGGAAGAATGGGATGGGCGGTTTCGCCGCAGTAGCGCATGCACCCGTGCGGTCAGCTCGCGCAAACCGAAGGGTTTGGTCATGTAGTCATCGGCGCCTAAATCCAGGCCAATGACCTTATCCATCTCCTGGCCTTTGGCGGTAAGCATAAGAACCAGCCCCTGATACGCCTGGGCGCGGAGCTGCTTGCAAACCTCATAACCACTCAGGCCGGGCAGCATAATATCAAGCACGATGAGGCTGGGCCGGTGCTTCTCCACTGCCGCCAGAGCAAGATCGCCCCGCGCACAGGCTTCGACCGCGAAGCCCTCGCTGGTGAGAAGTTCAACCAGACCGAAGCGGATATTGGTGTCATCCTCGACCACCAGTATTTTCGTGTTGGCTGTGGTTTTCATCTGTCTTTGAATCGAACGTTTTCATTGGGCTTGTCATTCGACTGCGCCGCTGTGCTCAACGGCACCGTCAGCGTAAAGCAACTGCCACCACCGGCGCGAGGCGAATAGGTTACATCTCCGCCGTTGTCCCTCGCCATGCGCCGCGCCAGGGTGAGTCCCAGTCCCGAACCTGATACACCGCTGGCGAGAGAATCATCCAGGCGATGAAATGGCTGAAAGATTGCATCAAGCTTCTTAGGCGGAATGCCCGGCCCGCGGTCGAGCACATCAACACAACCAGAACCGGAGGAACCAAGTTGCTTCTCCCAGCGCACGCGGACAAGAATTTCATGCCCTCCATATTTTTCCGCATTGGAGAGAAGGTTAAGAACAACTTGCGCCAGGGCGTCGCGATCGGCGACGAGCGGCAGCGCTTCGGCTGTGTTATCCAGCGTAATTTCAAAGCCCAACGCAACCCCGACAGTTTCGAGGTGAGGCCGGCAGGTATCAACGACCTCACGCACAATTTCAACCAGGTCGCAACTACGGCGTTCGCCTGAAGGCGCGCCGCGCTCCATGCGCGCAAAATCGAGCACATTGTTGATGAGCCGCGTCAGACGCGCAGACTCCGCCGAGATGATGCGCAGATAGTTGGCTTGGCGATCAGGCTCGGCCACGCGGCCCTCGGCCAGCATGTCGGCAAACATCCGGATAGAAGTCAGGGGCGTTTTGAGTTCGTGCGAAACATTGCTGACGAAGTCGGTCTTCTGCTGGGCGAGAAGCATTTTGCGGCGAACGTCGGCTGCCATGAGCCAGCCTCCGAAAACAATGGCGGCCATCAGGGCCAAGACAATGAACCCCAAGGTGAATTGCAAAGTAGAGGCCGAGCGATTGATCTGCTGGGGGTCTACCAGATAGAGGGCAGCCTCCCAGTGGGGCAGTGCTTCGCCTATTTCGGTAGCGACAAACGGATGTTTCCAGTCTGCTTTAAAACCAGCCTTGGAAAGCGCAACCGGGTTTCCCCGGTCATCGAGAAGAGCAAGGCAATAGGTGGCATCAGCGTTGCGATGAAGCTCGGGCGACTGCAACAGGGGCTGCAGGCTGCGAATCAGGTTCGGCTGGCTGATCTGCGCCCCGAAGACCAGCGATCCCGCCGTGGGAGGGCGATACCACACCATTAAGCGCAGCTTGTCTTCGAGAAAGCGGGCCAGGGCACCGGTACTTTCTGTACCGATGACTCGGCGAAAGTCGGATTCGGCCGGAACCGCCGTTGAAACTGTGCTCTGCTGGGGCAAAAAATTCTTTTGTGGTATGACCTGGCGTTGCACTTGTTCCGCCTGTGCCATCTCGTTGCCGGATTGGACGCTTTGTTGCGCAGCGTTTCGTAACTGTGTGACATCCGCAGAGCGCATGGCTTGTTGCTGAACCTGCGCCATCTGCGCCTCATTCCCAGATTGGGCCTCTGGCGGAGGAGCTGTCTGAGCTTGCTGGGCTTCCTGGGCGTGGATAAGCTGCCGCTGAACCTGCTCCATCCGCCGATTCGCCCCGATCTGCTGCGGTATCGTCTGAGGTGGAGGTGCATTCTGCGCTTGCATCTGAGGCGGAGGGGCATTCACTGCGTTGTTCACGTTTTGTGTTGCGTTGGCCGACGCGGCCTGCTGCGGATATTGTGAAAATACGGGCACATTTTCACGGTTGCCGAGAAAGAGGCTGTTTTCCGTGCGAAACGTCTTAGCGACAGTCCCCTGATTGGGCGTGGGAGAATAGATGGTTCCATTCAGGTCTACCGCAAAACCGATCTCCGCCAGGTTCCAGTTGCTTTGCAGTTCATGGTTGAAATTCTTGGCCAACGTACTCGGAGATGAACTTTTTTGTAAAAGTTGTTGGGTTGTTTGTACAAAAGCCGAGCGTGAGCCATCCAGTTGGCCCTGGACTTTCTTGGCCAGCGCATCAGTAATATCCTGGCTGATGATTGCCTGCTGGTGTTCCAGCAGTACTTGCTGATCGCGCGCCGAGCGCACCGCCAGCCAGGCCAGCGCAAGGCTGGGCAACAAGATGGCGGCAAGAAAAATCCAGGCGGAGCGGCGCATTAGGAACAAACCTTCGCTGTGGTCCCGGTCACATCTTAATCCTATGTTGCAAGCGCAGCTCCGCCAAGAGTTTTTGTCACCTCGTTGCAGAAAGTGTCCCTAATTGCTTCTCTCCATTTTCATCAATTGCAGCAAAGACGTCTTTGGGCGCGAAACCCAACCATGGGTCTTGGCGGGGAGTCAGGAAAATCCCGGCATAGACCCAGTCGTTGATCTGCCCCAGCGACAAGGACTGCGTATTCGGACGGGCAAGAAAAGACAGTATTTTCGTGCGGCGCATATAGTTATTTTGCACCGTATCGAGGGAAACCGTGCGGCTCAAGCTGGAGAACAACCGCATCATTGGACTTTCGACCATCGCTTTGCTTACGGCCACACGTGCTGCCACGGGAGCGCTGGGGAATTTTCTGGCCATCAACTCGCGCACACCGCCATCAAAGGTCGCGTCATTAACGTGCAGTTGCGCCAGTTCTAGCCACTTCTGATCATCCATGCTGTGTTCGAGAGTTTCTGCGGTCAGCGCCTTGCTCGACGGCACGGTCGCATGGATGGCCGCCAGATCAGTAGCCCATGCTTGCAAGAGACGGGCTTGGGTTGATTTCATATGCTCCGCGTAGTCGGCGGTTCCCTTGCCACGAGCTTCTTTCACCACATCGGCCGCCTGTCGCAGCTCGGCGGTAAAAACCGGCGCACTGTAGAGACCAGGCAAGGCATCCACGATCTTGCCGTCCGAATCCAGAATGTAGTGGATGCTGTTGCCGGTGATGGTGCGCTGCAACGTGCGTCCGTCCCCAAAATCAATGGTCACCCGCGGCGCCGGGCGTACCGATTCCCAATGCAGGATGAACCCATTCTTCAAGAGCTGGTTAATTTCTGCGCTGGGATAGAGCGTGGTACGGAAGAAACGGCTATTGGCGCAGCTTAGGTCTTCATCCAGACGGCCGAGCAGGCGCAACGACAGGATAGGGCGTCCCGATGTCCGCGCCGCCGCTTTGGCCTTCTCGAAATCGGTATACCAGTACAAACCGCTGGCGTAATCATCGTACTGGCCGCTTACCCGGTCCAGTGCCGCGGCAATTCTCTTCCAGCGCTCATCGCCCGGCACGTCGATTCCATGCCCATGCGCAAAAATCTCCCTGGCAAAGCGCTGTTCGAGCAACTCGAGGCCCTGCGGTCCAATTTGGCGCAGTTGGCCTTGAGCTTTTTGAGCAACACTTCGGTCGGCTGATATTGATTGCTCCACCCAATCCGCGGGATGGTCTGCGGTTTGGGCAGAGGCTGCAATGTTGAAAATGACAATCAGAACACTACACGCGAGAAAGGAAAAGTTTTTCATGCGGCCATGGTGCCGCTTTTGGTGAAGTGGGTTGTCAGAAACCCCTGCGAAATTTGTAAGAAAAATGTATGGCTCTCACATAATTTCCAAGAAAAGCCCGACTCACTTGCCGGCGTGATCGATTTCAAATTGTATGAGGGTCTTGAGTTGGTCGTAGGGAATACCGGCGAGGCCGAGCACTCTTCGTCCGTTGATGAATACGGTTGGCGTTTGGTTGACATCTAAAGATTGCCCTAAATCCAGCGACTTCTTCACCCTGGCCTCGGCCAGCGGTGCTGCAGCACATGCGGCCACCTTCTGCGCGTCCAGGCCTGCTGCGGTAGCGAGTTCTTTCAGCTTGTCATCAGCCGTAGCCACGTTAATACTGTCCTGGTCCGCAAAAATGCTGTCTGTATATTTCCAGAAAGCATCGTTGTTGTTCATATGGGCGGCGCAGTCGGAATACTCGGCGGCCTTCAACGCCCAGGGATGCAGCGTCGCCGGAAGCGGGAACTGCTGGAAGACATAACGGACTTGGGGAAAATCGGCCGCTAACTTTTCCACGATGGGTTGGGCGGCCTTGCAATGCGGGCACTGCAAGTCGCTGAATTCAACGATGGAAATGGCCGGTGTCTGTGGACCGCGCGTGGGACCGTCGGCAGCCTGCAGCTTGGCCCTGGCGGGCGCAAAAGGATCCGCCCCAAAAGGAATCATTTCGCCAATAATCGCGTTCTGTCCATCAGGAGAGAGATATATGTGGTTGGCTGTCTGTTTGTTGATGGAAACAATGACCTCCGGAACGCCCATTACGGCCGAAGGCTGAATGGCCAGAATTTCCCACGAGGCCCCCGGATCGTAACCCAGGGTACGCTTCAAGGCGGCATCAACTTCATCTTTGCTGGGAAGCTTGGTATCAGTGGTGCTGGCAGAAGCGTGCGTTTTAGTCCCGAGTGTCGGTGCCGGAGACTGGGCGGAAACGAAGCCGAGCAAAAGAAAAACAATTGCAACAGTGGCGATGAGTTTGTTCATAAGATTTATACCGGCACTGATGATACATGTTTTGCAGCCTGCTGTTCACCTTCTGCAAAACTGATCTGCCACTTTTATGGATGCGGTGAGTTGTGTTTGCATTCATCATCCGTAATCAGCCGGGCTGCTTTTTCGAAGCGCAGATAGGCCCAGAGCCACTCCACGAGCACCACCAGGCGGTTGCGGAAGCCAATGAGATAGAGAATATGGATGAACAGCCAGGCCATCCATGCAAGCAGGCCGGAGAGATGCAGTTTGCCCATCATGGCTACCGCGGCTGCGCGGCCGATGGTCGCCATGCTGCCCTTATCGAGGTAGACAAACGGCTTGCGCGATTCATGGCGTAAATCGCGGCTGATATTGCGGGCCACGTTGCTCCCCATCTGTATGGCAACCGGGGCCACGCCGGGCAGGGTCTTTCCTTCCGAGTCAATAAACCAGGCCAGATCGCCGACGACAAAAACTTCGGGACGGCCTGCGAGGTTGAGATATTGATTCACCAGCACGCGGCCGGCCTTGTCGGTTTTTTCTCCCAGCATGGCGCCCAACGGAGATGCTTTTACTCCCGCGGCCCAAAGTGTGACAGCAGATGGAATTTCCTCATCTCCCACTTTCACACTATGAGGAGTAACTTCGGTGACCATGGCTCCCGTGCGCACCTCGACTCCCAATTTTCGCAGTTGTTTTTCGGCGGACTGGGAAAGGTCCTCAGGATAGCTGGTGAGCACCCGGGGAGCGTATTCCAGCAGCAGAACGCGCGCGCTGCGGGGATCAATAAAGTGAAAATCACTCACCAGCACACGGCGCGAAATCTCAGCAATGGCGCCGGCCAGCTCCACTCCGGTAGGGCCGCCGCCCACGATCACAAAATTGAGCGGATCGTGCTTTCCAAACACCGCCTTCTTGCGCTCGGCCTCTTCAAAGGCCAGGAGAATGCGGCGGCGGATTTCCAGCGCATCTTCCACCGTCTTCAGGCCGGGGGCAAAGTGCTCCCATTCAGGATGCGCCAGGTAAGAGTGCGTGGCCCCGGTGGCGACGATGAGATAGTCGTAGGGCACACTCACGTTTTCCAGCTTGACGCTCTTATTCTCCAGATCGAAACCAACCGCCTCGGCCATAAACACCCTGATGTTCTTGTTACTGCGCACAATGCGCCGGATGGGCGACGCAATGTCACCAGGATTAAGGCCGGCTGTCGCTACCTGGTACAACAGCGGTTGAAAGGTGTGATGGTTCTTGCGGTCCACCAGAGTCACGCGCACCGGCAGCTTGCCCAGCGCACGCGCCGCATACAACCCTGCAAAACCTGCCCCCAGAATCACAACATGAGGGCGTGCTTCTTCATCGCTTCTGGTTTCAGGCATAACTTTCTATTCTATTGATTGATCAGATTAACCACAAAGGACACAAAGGAAACACGAAGAAATTCTTTTTTCAACCGCAGAGGCGCGGAGAAGTAGAGGATTTCGATTTTACAAGGTACGATTCGTGATTTGAGCCACTAGCAGCTAGAAGCTATCTCACTACTTCCATGGCCTGTTTACGCTCGCTGGCGTTCATGTTGCTCCACAGCGAAGAGCGGTACTGCTCAAGCCAGGTATTGTTGGGTTGCGCCCGCATGGCGCGGGAAAAATACCGATACGCGGAGACCTTGTCCGTGGCCACGCAATTGCCGGTAGCATACAACGCGCCCAGTTTGATCTGCGCGCGGGGATTCCCCAAGTCAGAGGCCTTACGCAGAATGCCGAGCGCCTGGTCGCAGTTGCGCGTCGCACCCTTGCCCTGCAGATAGCTTTCCGCCTGCCGCACGGGCTGTTCCAGGTCTACCGGCGGTTTGCTGGTCGCGACTTCATGTCCTACGCGAATTGGGTCGGCTTGCGGCACGCTCTTGGCCGGGGTAGAGACCTTCTGAGAAGCCGCGAGGTCTGAAGCGTTGGTTGGCCTGGCTTCTGCCCTGAGTTGAGTGTCTTGCGCTTGCTGGGGGACGCTCGCGGCGCCACTTCCGGTCGTTTCTTTCGTGGCAACGGTGCTATTCGCCGGTGGTGTAGTAGGGCTCGGTGGAGTCACATCATTATTCGCCTGTGATGTCGGCGCATGTTGGGACGCCTGCACCGGATGGCTGGAGCGCCATTGCAGAAACATCAAGCCAGCGGCGAAGGCCAGAATTACAAAAACAACAAAGATGCGCATGCCCCAGTTAGTCTTATACAGATCGTCAGAATTCTTGGCACGACCTGCGATCGGATCGTCATTCAACCCAAGAACTGACAGGCCGCTCACTCGTATTGGAGCGCTCGCTTGTAATCTTTTTTCGCCCGCCTGTAATCTTTCTAAGCCCGGCGCCTGTGTTGCCGTCCGCTGCTGCTGTGGCGGGATTTGCGGTTGCGTTATCTTTTCAGGCGTACCTGGCCTTCCATTCACCGCTGGTTTTCCCGGTGAAGATGGAATCGCAGGTTGCGCTTGAGAAATCTGAGAGTACGACGGTTGGTTTGGCACTCTCCGGTTAGGAATCGCCGCGGTCGTTTGTTGTCCCAGAATTCCTTTGTTTTCAACCGCCGCCGTGGCTGACGGTTGCGGTCCAAGTGGAGCTCGCGGGAATGGCGCTTTTCTTTCGTCTGTAACTCCGCCTGTAACTCTTCTGTCATCCACCGGGGCTGATGCTTGCGGCCCGACTGGAACTGGACCCTGCGCCTTATTTTCAGGAACTACAGGAGCCCGCGGCACCACCGGATAAGGTGAAACAAAAGCTCTCTTTTCAGTGTCTTCCAGGATTGGTGGCCGCGGTCCGAGCCTTCTCTCCGGAGCCACAGATGTAGGCGGCGGCACCGATGGCGGCACTCGTCGTTCAGAAGTTACTGGTGCTGAAGCCGCTGGATTTGATGTTTGCGGCGGTGAAGCAACTGGCGGAAACTGTACTTTCTTTTCAGAGCTTACCGGCTTTTCAGAGCTTGCTGGAGCAGCCGTTTGCGGCTTAGGTGCAAGTGGCGGAATCGGGCCTACAGAGGCCGAACTTTGACGCAAGCCCAGCGTACCCGCCTGATTCGGACTGCTGCTGGGGATAGAGGTGGTAGCGCTTTTTACCTGGGGATAGGGTAAAGCTTGGCCACACATCCCACAAAACCGGTTTGTCTCCGGATTATTGTGCTGACAGTGCTTGCAGACCATGCAAACCTCCTGACGAAGTCCTAAATTCTCACCTGGTTGACCTTTCCAAACCAGCTGAACCCGGCCAGAGGTGCTTTAAATTAGACCTTTTTAAAGCCGCTGCAGGTTGTAAGACCTGGTTCTGAGGGTCCTGCAGGGATACAAATCATAACCTAAAAGTGTCATCTTTTATTGCGAAAATAGTACACTCCGTGATACCGTCAACGGGTATTAGGGAAGTAACTATAGTAACTATAGTAACCATATGCCCCATATAGACGACCTTTTGCGTATAGCCATGGAGCGCAAGGCGTCCGACTTGCACCTCAAAGTCGGTAACTATCCCTATCTTCGCGTGGATGGTGAACTGGTGCCCTTGACCGACCAGCCGCGCATCTCAGCCGAAGACATGCTGAATATGGCTTTCAGCATGATGTCCAACCGGCAAAAACAGAAGTTCAAAGAGGCCGCCGAACTCGATATGGCCTACGGCGTGGCCGGCCTGGGACGCTTCCGCGTCAACGTCTTTCAGCAGCGCGGCAACGTGGGCGTGGTTCTGCGCGTGATTCCCACCAAGATCCGCGCGCTCGATGAACTCTATCTTCCTAAGATTATTGAGCATATTTGCGAAGAGCAGCGCGGTATGGTGCTGGTGACCGGAGTAACCGGATCGGGCAAATCCACAACGCTCGCCGCTATGGTGGACCGCATCAACTCGCAGCGGCCGGAACACATTATCACCATCGAAGACCCCATCGAATTCCTGCACCGCGATAAAAAAGGGTTTGTGAACCAGCGCGAGGTGGAAGTGGATACCTCGTCGTTCGCTTCAGCTTTGCGCGCCAGCCTTCGCCAGGACCCGGATACCATCCTGGTCGGCGAAATGCGCGACCTGGAAACCATTGGCACGGCGCTGCACGCCGCCGAAACCGGTCACCTGGTTTTTTCCACGCTGCACACTTTGGACGCGACCGAAACCATTAACCGCATCATTTCTGTATTCCCGCCGCCCGAGCAGAAGCAAATCCGCCTGCAGATGGCGGCCGTGCTCAAGGCGGTCATCTCGCAGCGCCTGGTGCGCCGCGCTGACGGCACCGGCCGTGTGCCCGCGGTGGAAGTGCTGATCGCAACCGAGTATATCCGCGAGTGCATCATCGCCCCGGAAAAGACCCGGCTCATCCATGAAGCCTTGCAGGCCGGCGTTTCGCAGTACGGCATGCAGACCTTCGACCAGTCGCTCTACGACCTCTATCAGCAGGGACTCATCACCTACGAAACCGCGCTGGAGAACGCCAGCAAGCCCGACGACTTCAAGCTGCGCGTGCAGGGCATCGGCTCGACCGCCGATTCCTCGCGCGAGCAGATGGAATCCGCCGGCTTCGGCAGGTAGAGCTCTCGTTACTGATTCGCCATCCCTTACTCCGCTCCGGCGGCCCACACCACCCCCACTTGCAGCAAGTGGTCAGAACCTCCTGAAACAGCATGATCACCGTGTATTTACTGGGGAAAGTCATGGTCACGGGTGGACACTTGCTGGAAGTCCGCGATGTTTACTGGATATGAAACATCCGCAGCCGGTTCCTAGGTGTTGGGTGCCGCTTTTTGTGTAATGAATTTTCAAAGACCGTAAGGACGAGCCCGCATTCTTGAATGCCAGACACACTTCCAAGACAATGATGACCTAAAATCCCTGCGAAGTGAAGGTTTTGATATCACGGTGATATCAAAATTTAAAGTGCCGCCCCTCCTCTACCCCACCACACACAAAACCGGCGTGCGGCGGGGGGCCCGGCTCTGGGGCACGGTCTCCGTTTTCCAGCTCACCAATTCATCTCCGCGTCTCCGCGCCTCCGCGGTTGGGTTATCATCTTCCCGTGTCCTTCGCACGAAAACGCAATATCTTTGACGAAGCTACACTCTATGAATACGCGGTTGGGGCA
This sequence comes from Terriglobales bacterium, assembly GCA_035487355.1. Classification (NCBI taxonomy): domain Bacteria; kingdom Pseudomonadati; phylum Acidobacteriota; class Terriglobia; order Terriglobales; species Terriglobales bacterium. Next base: position 71,597 of record DATHMF010000093.1, read on the forward strand.
TTGTCGCGCAAAATGCGCACCGTGGCCGAACTGAAGCGCCTGCTGCGGCAAAAAACTGAAGAAGCGCTGCTGGTAGATCTCGTGATCGCCCGCTTGAAAGAGCAAAAATACCTCAACGATCACCAGTTTGCCGCCGCATATTCGGCGTATCGCCAGAGCAACGAGAAATTCGGAAAGCGCCGCGTCATCACCGACCTTAAAACCAAAGGCGTGCACAACGACGTGATTGAAAAAGTTGTGGGTGAAGCCTATTCCGGGGTAAATGAAGAAAAGCTGGCGCGCGAGCACCTGGCCCGCAAGCGTCTGCGCAAGCCGGAAAATCAGCGGGAGAGCGCGCGTGTTTTCCGTGCGCTGTTGCGTGCCGGCTTCAGTAGCCGCACGATCTTCGCGATTCTTAAGAAGTGGCATGTTCCCGATGAGACCCTGAGCGCGTTGGAATCAGAAGAACAAAGCTTAAGTGAAGAGTAAGGCTTTTTCTCATGAGAAGAATCATCTTTTGGCCACTGGTCTTTTTGTTCGCAATTACCTGGCTGACCGCAGCCGCCTGGGCGCAATCACAATCCAGCAAAGCGGAGCCCGAGACTGCTCCGAAGCCACTGCCGCTTGCGCCCGGCGCAAAGGTCATCAATCTCACTGCTGCACCGGGGTTCTTCAATGAGCCTTCGATTGCGGTGAATCCTAAAGATCCGCAGCAATTGGTGGTGGCCTGGCAAATCAATGCCAGCGTTGCCTACTCCCGCGACGGCGGCGGAAGTTGGAACACAGCCGAGAACACGGCCCCGAAGGACTACAAAGTCTCCGGCGATGTATCGGTTGCGTACGGCCCTGACGGCGCCGCTTATCTCTGCTACATCGCGTTCGACAAGCTGGGCACAACTAACTATTGGGGACACAACGCAACGCGCAACGGCGTTTTCGTGCGCCGCTCGCCCGATGGCGGCAAGAGCTGGGAGAAGATCGCGCACGCAGTCATCGAGCATCCGACAACGCCGGGAATTCCATTTGAGGACAAGCCTTACATCGTCGCCGACACCACCAGCAGCCCCTATTCCGGCAACCTCTACATAGGATGGACCGAGTTCTCGCTGGAAAAATCTGTGATCTTGTTTTCCCGCTCCAGCGATGGCGGCACAACCTGGTCAGCGCCGATTGAAATCAGCACCCACGAAGGCCTGCCGCGCGATGACAACGGATCGGTCGAAGGATTCACGGGTGCGGTCGCGCCCGACGGCACACTCTACGCAGTCTGGGCCGATGGGAACAATATTGCTTTCGCCTCATCGCGCGATGGCGGAAAAAGTTTTGCTCCCTCGCACAGTATCGTTGACACCGCTCCGCCGTACTTTGACGTCGCCGGCGTTGAGCGCAGCAACGGATTTCCCCAGATTGGCCTCGCCCCGGCCAGCGGCCTGCTTTCTACGCCATTGCTCTATGTAACCTGGTCCGATTACCGCAATGGCGATGTTGACGTCTTTTCCGCAACCTCAGCCAATCATGGTGAGAGTTGGAACCCGGCCGTGCGAGTCAACTCCGATGGGTTGCACGACGGCATTGACCAGTTCTTTCAGTGGCTGGCAGTTGATCCCAAAACGGGAGCAGCGAATGTGGTTTTTTATGACCGCAGGGGTGATCCTCAAAATAGCCGGACCACGGTCACGTTGGCCCGCTCCACCGACGGCGGCAAAACTTTTGTGAATTACGCCTGGACGAGGGAACCTTTTGAGGGAAACAAAGACTTCATCGGCGACTACACAGGAATTGCCGCCTGGGATGGCCGCATCTTTGGCGTATGGGCTGAGGAAGTTGCTTCCGCAAGCGCCGTTGCTTCCGCAGGCGATGGAGACAGGCATCGAGCGCCCCGCACCATCGTGCGCGTGGGGATTGCGGATTTTAACAAGACAGCTACTAGCCACTAGCTCCGGCCAATTTTCGATTTACGAATTACGATTGACGATTGAGGTGCTAGCCACTAGCTTCTAGCTGTGTTTGAGCATCGAGGCTGCCTGCAGTATCGAGTCCCAAAAACAGCTAGAGGCTAGGAGCTAGCAGCTCAATCACAATGGCTCAATGACCCGATGACTCAATGACTCAATCCCTCCGCGCCTCCGCGGTGAATTCCCTGCCTGTACACTGCTAGAATCAAAAGATATGACAGGCTCCGAAATCCGAGAGATGTTCCTGCGCTACTTCGAGCAGCAGGGACACCGGCGCGTGCACTCTTCGTCCCTTGTTCCGGCGAACGATCCCACGCTGCTGTTCACCAACGCCGGCATGAACCAGTTCAAAGACGTCTTCCTGGGGCTGGAAAAGCGCGACTACTTGCGCGCCACCAGCTCGCAAAAGTGCGTCCGCGCCGGGGGCAAGCACAACGACCTGGAAAACGTGGGCTTCACCAACCGTCACCATACGTTCTTCGAGATGCTGGGCAACTTCAGCTTTGGTGACTACTTCAAGAAAGACGCCATCCGCTTCGCCTGGGAGTTGGTCACCGGAAAAGATTGGTACAACATTCCCAAAGAGAAACTCTACGTAACCATCTTTAAGGGCGAGCAGGGCGTTCCGCGCGATGAAGAAGCCTACCAGTACTGGCTCGATCAGGGCGTGACCAAAGAACGCATTTTCGAACTGGGAATGAAAGATAACTTCTGGCAGATGGGCGATACCGGGCCGTGCGGGCCATGCAGCGAGATTCACTACGACATGGGCGTAGCAGCCTCTGATCAAGGCCACACCGACTGCAAATTCGGCTGCGAGTGCGGACGCTACGTAGAAATCTGGAACCTGGTCTTCATGCAGTTTGACCGCGACGCTTCAGGCAAACTGAATCCGCTGCCTAAGCCTTCGATTGATACCGGAATGGGATTGGAGCGCGTTGCCTCGGTGAAGCAGGGCGTAATTTCCAATTATGATACGGACTTGTTTGTGCCGCTCATGAAGCGTGCTGCCGAACTATGCGGCGTTGATCTGCAAAAAGAATTGAAGAACGAATCCAAGAGCAGTTCCGCAGCATCGTTGCGCGTCATTGCCGACCATGCTCGTGCCACGACTTTTCTCATCAGCGATGGTGTTATGCCTGCCAACGAGGGCCGTGGCTACGTGCTGCGCAAGATCATGCGACGCGGCATCCGGCACGGACGCATCCTCGGGGCCAACAAGCCCTTCATGTATGAGATGGTCCACGCCGTCCGCGACTTGATGAAGGACGCATACCCGGAATTGGTTGAGGGTGCAGAGCGTGTATCGAAGATTGTGTACACAGAGGAAACGCGTTTCGCGCACACAATCGACGTTGGACTTGGCGAACTTGAAAAATTAATTGCGGAGACAAAACCCCGTAACCCGCAACAACCGGTCCTTGAAGGCCCTTCAGCTTTCAAGCTCTATGACACATTCGGGTTGCCGCGCGATTTCATCGAAGACGCGGCGCGCGACCAGGGAGTCTCTTTCGACAGCGAAGGCTTCGACCGCGCCATGGCCGAACAGCGCGAGCGCGCCCGTGCGTCATGGAAGGGCGGGGCCGGCAAAGCAACGGCATCTCCCGCATATCGTGAGCTGAATAAAACCGTCTTCGAGGGTTACCGCCAGACGGAATCACGTAACTGTGAGGTGCTGGCAATCGTTCGCGAGGGCCAGGGGGTAAAAGAGCTGAAAGCAGGCGAGCACGGCGAAATCGTTCTCGACCACACGCCTTTCTATGCCGACTCCGGCGGTCAGGTGGGCGACACCGGCTGGTTCTATAACGATGAACACAACACCGTGGTCGCCGAGGTCCAGGGATGCTATGCGCCGGTGCAGGGTGTGCGCGCCCACAAAGCCATCGCCCGGCAGCTCATTCATGCCGGCCAGAAGATTGATGCCGTGGTCAACGCCGAAGTCCGCATGGAGACCATGCGCAACCACACTGCGACCCATCTTTTACACGCCGCTCTGCGCGAGACGCTGGGCAAGCATGTGAAGCAGGCAGGATCGCTGGTTGATCCTCAGCATCTGCGATTTGATTTCTCGCACTTCACCTCGGTAGCCGATGAAGAATTGCAGGACATTGAAGACATTGTGAACAAGGAAGTACTGAAGAACACCAAAGTCCAGACCATTGAAGACGTGCCCATAGACGTGGCCGTCAACGAATACAAGGCCATGGCGTTGTTCGGAGAAAAGTACGGCGAGCGCGTGCGCGTGATCAAGATCGGTGATTTCTCTACCGAACTCTGCGGCGGCACGCACACTGCACAAACCGGCGAGATCGGATTGATCAAAATCCTTAACGAGGGCAGCGTGTCTTCAGGTGTGCGTCGCGTTGAGGCCGTGACCGGCGAAGGCTCGCTGCATCACTTCCGTAAAGATCATGAACTCGAGCGGGTGGTCAGCAACCTGGTAAGCCGGCGCGAGGCCGCGGCAACACCCGCCGAAGCCCTGAAAGCCGGACTCGAAAAGCACGCCGCCGAGATCAAGCGACTGCAGAGAGAGCTCGACCAGGCGCGCATGAAGTCGGCTGCCTCTTCGGTCTCTTCGGCGGAGGATAACGTCAAAGTCGTCAACGGAATCAAAGTCCTGGCGCAGCGGGTGGATAATCTCGAGCGCCCGCAGATGCGCACTTTAGTCGACAATTTGCGCAACAAGCTGGGCTCAGGCGTGGTCGTGCTGGGTTCCACGGTAGAAGTTGAGAGCGACGGCGAAAACGGCGCCAAAACCAAAGAAAAAAAGGTCGCCCTCATCGTAGGCGTAACCAAAGACCTGACGGGAAGGATCCAGGCGGGCAAGATCATTTCCCCAATCGCACAGAAAGTAGGCGGCTCAGGCGGCGGCCGGCCTGATATGGCCGAAGCCGGCGGGAAAAATCCCGCAGCGCTGGATGCGGCATTGAACGAATCCTATGCCGTGGTGGAGTCGCTGACGAAATAGCTGGGGATTTACGATTGACGATTTACGAATTACGATTTGAGCTGCTGGCCGCTGCTTTCTAGCTGTTGAAGATTCTCTTTGCTTCTGCTTCGTGTTCCTTCGTCTGCCGTTGTGTCCTTTGTGGTTAGACTTTGACTTTGCGCTTTCTCAAAATCGTAAATCGACAATCATAAATCGTAAATTCTTCCTTCATAATTCGCACTTCTCCATTTACACTTATCCCCTCAAAAAAACACATCCAGGAGAACCCATATGATTCTGGTGACCGGAGCCGGGGGGAACGTTGGCAGCGAGCTGATAAAAAGACTGCTGGCCAGCGGCGCCAAAGTGCGCGGCATGTATTACACCATCGCCAAGCGTGATCTCGCGCCCAAGGGTGTGGAGGCCGTCGTGGGCGATTACGGCAGCCGCGTAGAGGTGGCCAAGGCCATGAAGGGCGTGGAGAAGGTTTATCTTGTCTGCTCGCCTCTGCCCCAGCTTCCTTCGCTTGAGGGCCACCTGATTGAAGAGGCGGTGCGCATGGGCGTGAAGCACATCGTAAAACAATCGGCCATCGGGGCCGACTCCGGCGGACGGCACATGTTCGGCACGTGGCATGCCCAAGCCGAGGAAAAGCTCATTGAATCGGACGTGCCCTACACCATCCTGCGGCCCAATACATTTATGCAGAACTTTTTGGGCTTTGCCGGAAGCATCAAGACCCAGGGAGCAATTTTTGGATGCTCGGGCGATGCGCCCGTGAGCTACGTTGACGCGCGCGATATCGCCAGCGTCGCCGCCCACATTCTGAGCAAAGGCGGGCACGAAGGCCAGGGCTACGAGCTCACTGGACCCGAGGCGGTGAACTACGACTGGGTTGCGGCGCTGATCTCAAAACTGATTGGCAAAAAGGTCAAATACGTGGACTTGCCTCCAGCCGAGCTCAAAAAGTTTTTATTACAAGTCGGCATGCAGGAGTGGCTGGCCGATGGCGTGCTCGATCTGCAGGCCTTCAACAAAGCCGGGTCGGCCGCCGAGGTATCGAGCGCTGTGGAACAGGTCACCGGCTACAAGCCCATTGCGTTTAAACAATTTGCCAGCGACTATGCCTCTGCATTTGCCCACGAGGCCGAAGCAGCGAGATAGGAATTTTCGATTTACGAATTACGATTTTACGATTGAGCTGCTAGCTCCTAGCCACTAGCTGTTTCTGGGACTCGATAATGCAGGCGTCTTCGATGCTCAAACACAGCTAGAAGCTAGCGACTAGCAGCTCAAATCGTAATTCGTAATTCACAAATCGTAAATCCTCTTCTGCAGCTCACGTGCGATCTGATCGGGATCGGTTCCGGGGGCGAACCTTACCGGCGGCCCAATTCTGACCGTAATTTTTCCTGGAGCGGCGAATTGTTTGCCGGCGCGCTTCAGCTCCCACAATCCATCAATCCGCATGGGAATCACTGGGATATTCAATCGCGTCGCCAGCAGTCCGATTCCTGAGCGAAATGGGTGCATCTTGCCGTCCGGCGTGCGTTCCCCTTCGGGGAAGACCAGCACGCTGTAGCCGCGATCTACGAGCTCTCCGGCAAAGGCAAAGCTGTCGCGGAACCCGGAGAGTTGGGGCAGCGGAAAAACATTGAACAACGCAACCGTCAGCACGTAGCCTGCACGGCGAATCCAGCGGTGCAGAAAAAACCAATCGCGCGGCGGGTGGCGCATGTTGAGCAGGCGCTCTCCCGCCATGGCGGTCGCGAGGCGGTGACGAAGCCGCATGGGCAAGGCCGCTAGAACAAAACCAACATCTACATACGCGGTGTGATTGCAGATGACCAGCGCCGGTCCCGGAAAGTTTTTCAGATTTTCTTTCCCTATCACACGCGGCGCGGCCAGCAACATATTGGCCGGCCAGATCAGCAGATAATAAACCGCAACGCGAATCCATCGCACCAACCAGCGTTGCGCCCAGCGCGGATATTCGTAATCTGACGTCTGCGGTGCGGAGCGGTGCAGGGCCTGCTCCAGTTCGCCCACAGTCCTTACCTCGTTGAAGGTCTTGTCATCCAGATCAACCTGGTAGCGGTCTTCCAGTGCGCTCATCAGCTCCACGCGGTCGAGCGAGCTGAGGTTGAGGTCATCTTCCAGGGCTGCGTCAGAAGAGAGCGTTTGCTGCGGCCGCCTGGTGATGCGGGCAATCAGTTCGCCCAGCGGACTTTGCCCGGCTGTAGTTATCGCTGCGCTTGTATCCAGTACGGTGAGTTGCTGCTGGGCAACTTCACGGACCAGATTAGCGCGTACTTTGTGCGTGGATGTTCGTGGGAAGTCCGGCTCGGGCCAAAGGAACCAGCGGCGAATTTGCTGGTGAGCAGCCAGAGTGGCGTTGGCGCGTTGCATAGCAATTTCCGGATCATTGGAACCAGCGGCAGAGTCGCGCAGCAGCAGCGCGGCACAAGGCTCGGCGTTGCCGTTGCGCTCGAGGCCCACGACCACGCAGTCGCGGATCTCCGGTTGCGAGCGCAGCGCCGCTTCCAGGTCTTCCGGATAGATGTTCATTCCCTCGGCATTGATGATCACCTGCTTCTTGCGTCCTTTGAAGTGCAGGTAGCCCTGGGCATCGAGTTCTCCCAGGTCGCCGGTGCGGAACCAGCCCTCATCGCTAGCCACTGTCTGCAGCTTGCTCGCTTGCCAATAACCGGCGGCCACGTTTTCGCCGCGTACTAGGATCTCGCCGCTCTCGTCGAGTTTGATTTCTTTTCCTGGCAGTGCTTTTCCAATCGAACCACGCCCCAGCCGGAAAGGATGGTTCACGCTGATGAGCGAAGTGGTCTCGGTGAGGCCGTATCCCTGGATCACCACAAAGCTCAGCCGCCGCCAGAACTCTTCGGTTTCAGCATCGAGCGTCGCCCCGCCCGAAACCAGCGCCCAGAACTTCCAGCCGAAGCGGTCATGAATTTTGCGGAAGCGCCACCAGCGGCGCACAAAGTGTTCGTGGTCGGCCTGCTCAAGCTGCGCGCGAAACCAATCTTTGCGCCCTGTTAATTCAAAGTCCCGTTCCAGTTTTTCTTTTAGCGAATGCAGGATGCGCGGCACCGCCACCAGCACCGAGATGCGCTCGCTTTTGATCGTGCGCAAGATCTCGGCTGGGTTCAGCGTGTCATTAAAATAGACGGTTCCCGCAATTAGCTGCGGAATAAGAATTCCCAGAAACTGCCCGAAGACGTGGCTCAAGGGCAGCAGGTTGAGAAAACGGATGGGATGAAAAACGCGCTCGTACTTTAGATATTTTTTAATCTCCGGCTCGAAAGTTTCCAGGTTAGCCAGAATGTTGCCGTGAGTGATGACCACGCCCTTGGGCTCGGCGGTAGCGCCGGAGGTGAAGACGATCTCGACTACATCGCTGCGCTGCACCTCCGGCCCGGTGTAACGCTCGCGGGGGCGCATCAGTTCGCGCAGATTTTCCAGTTGCAAAACGGGAACAGATTGCAGCTCGGAAGTAAGGTCTCCTGAGCAAACGGCCAGCTTCGGTGTAACTTGCTCCGCAACTCGTCGCACAAAATCAGGGGCAGAGGTGCGGTCCATTGGTACCACGACCACGCCGCGCAGCAGGCATCCCCAAAAGACTGCGATCCACTCAGCGCAGTTCTCGCCCCAGAGAAGAACGTATTCGCCCTTGCCGATTTGCCGGGCTTCCAGTTCACGCGCAAATTGCGCCGCAACTTCTGCGACCTCGCGATAGCTCCAGCGGTAGCTGCGGTAGCCGCGGCGATGCATATAGGCGATGTCTGATCGGTTGAAGTTTTCCAGGTATTCGAGGATGGAGCGCCGCGGCATGAGGTACGACTATAGCTTGTTGTACATCATGAAGGTTGTTTCGGGGCACGACATTGCACGACATTCCGCCGTGTTGCTCAACTTCTCCACTTCAGCACCACCGGCTCGCTCAGAGGATGCTTCATGGGCTCGCCCACGCGCCGCGCATCCAGCAGCGCCTGCTTGAGCGCGAAGTACCACTTGGCCGGCCGGTCGGCATCGTCAATCAGCATGAGGTTCGGATTGTACTTCAGCCCTTCGGCCTGCTGCTCCATGGTGAGCTGGTCCTGCCGGATAAATTTTTTTCCGAAATACCGTCCAATGGGCAGCACCAGCGGCGTGGCCCAGCGGAAGATGTTCCATGCTGCGCGCACGTCAATGCGGCAATGCGTTGCAGTAATCGGGGTGACGCTGGTGAGCGTCGAAAACCATCCCTCGCCATAACGCACGCTTTCAACCCGCAGGTTAGGCAGAACAAAATCAATCGTGGTTACGGTCTGGTCGCCGGGCTTGGCGTTTACACCCGCCATGCGCATGAGTTTATAAGGCGCGCTGTTGGAAGAGGGCGCATGCGCGCTCATGCGGAAGCCGTTAGGAATGGGCTCAAAGTGCTTCTGCTTTTCATGGATGCTGTGCTTGCTGCGCCACCACCACGATTGATGCACAAAAGGCCCGTGGGCCGGGTCCATCAGTCCGATGATTCCGTGGTCCACCGAGCAGGGCAGATCGGCCGCCAGATGCGTAAGCACATATTTTTCGCTAAAAGTCGGCACGCGTGGAACTAGAGGTAGCTCAGGCGGCAACTGGGTTTGTCCTCCAGTGCCTGAGGTGACCGATTCGGGAAGATAGACCCAGAAGAAACCATCCTGCTCTTCGCAAGGGAAGGCGCTGGCATAGATGCGGTCAATCTTCAGTTTGGCATCGGTGGTGAGCGATGGAATCTCGCGGCACTGTCCGCTCTTGGCTTCAAAGCACCAGCCGTGATAGGAGCATTGCACCTGCTCTCCGTCGAAGTGGCCGTAACTGAGGGGAATGCCGCGATGCGGACAGGCATCGCGCATGGCAAAAGCTTCGCCCGTGCGCTTGCGTCCCAGGACGAGTGGAATTCCCAGCAGCATGGCGGTAGCCATCGCGTCTCCGCGTACCTGGTCGCTGCGCAGCGCGGGATACCAGAAGCCGTAGAGCCAATCAGTCCGGGCAGGAGTGGATTCGGTACTCATGCAGTTAATTAATATAGAGTACCAAGTTAAGAGTTGCGAATCCGCAATTCGACTACGCGGTAACGGTCTCGTGCGTAAGCGCCTGATATTCCTCGCTGGAATTCTGCGACAACAAAACCCAGATGGTGTAGATGCCCAGCGCAGTTCCGAACGGAAGGTTGATCAGCGAGATAAATCCCAGGACCAGCGTGAGCATCCGGGCCCACGGAGAACGCTGCAGCAGACCGATTCCCGCCGCAATACCGGCAACAGACTTGATCAGGCTGACGATAGCCAGCGCGCTTAACACCGGCTGCAATATTGCCTGAAGCCCCGCCGGTATGTACGGCCAATGCGTGGTCTGGGCAAGAATAGTATGCGTCACGGCCAGCAGGATTATGCTGCGCAACAAGTTGAAGGTGGAATAAACCAGCCATAGAATCGCCAGGATATGAATGTGCTTCCGCACCTTGCTGCGCTGACTGGGCGTAACTGCCACGCCCACAGTCTTGCCGCACTTGCTGCAAAATTTCTGCTCCGCATCCAGCTCGCTACCGCATGCATTGCAAAACATGAAGATGCCTCCAGTAAGGACCTTAACAATTCTATCTGTTGTTGGATACGTGATCGCTGCATCAACGGTTCCGTATTTCTAAGAGCTTCGCAGCCACGATGGCACAGTCTCTTCGCCCAATGTTCATGCTATTTCGGCTTTCACATTTGGGGCTAACGCGGTTCCTAATCCCTGGTTCTCGGAAACGCGGCGTTGTGAAAGCTGTGTGATTGCACATTTTCCAATGCACTTCATTCTCGCCTGTCAATACCCTCGGAGATTACCTTAGTAATCTACATTAAACACCTGAAAGCGTCCTATTAACTTACGGTTTCTTCCGGTTTTCTCCCCATTCACTTCCCTGATTCCGCCTGTTTGCTCGCATTGCTCTTGGCGGGTGGGCGTCCTATAATGCACATACTCTGGACGAATCTCTGTCAGGGTTTGGGTTAGGTGGGGGCTGCGCTCACTTTTGGCGGCAGCTTCAACGGCGAACTTAATGACAAAACACCGAACTGCAGTCCTGATGACCTTTACTTTTCTGCTGCTGGTGACGAGGCCAGCCACGGCCGCGGACGGGATAACACTCGTACGCGATGCCGGGGGCCGGGTTGTTTACGTCAACGACAGCAGTTCACCGACCAACACATTGAACGCTTCCACCAACGCGGCTTCAGGCAGCATCTCCATGGACGGGCGGCAGGTGAAGTATGTCTATTGGAGCAACACTCAGCACCGCTGGAAAGCAGTGCCTGCGCCCAGCCTGACCGGCAACCGGGCCCGTTCGGCGGCAGCCGAGGTTTTGGCTGCGACCGAGACGGCAACGGCTGCCAGTAAGAGCACTTCGGAAACGCAAGGGGAAACCCAGCCCGGCGAGACGCAACCTGGCTCCAGCGCCACATATCTAACTACAGAAAAGGTCAATGCGGCGATCGAGAAGGCGGCGGCCAAGCACAACGTGGATCCGAACCTGGTACGCGCGGTCATCAAGGTGGAATCGAATTTCAACCCGCATGCAGTCTCGCGCAAGGGCGCTATGGGATTGATGCAGATCATGCCGAACACAGCACGCTCGCTCAAGGTGAACAACCCCTTTGACCCCACGGAAAACATTGATGCCGGGGTAAGGCACCTGAAGCAGCTTCTGGACAACTTCGGCGGTGATGTGCGGCTCTCTCTGGCGGCTTATAACGCGGGCGAGACCGCGGTGCACTCGCACAAAGGCATTCCGCCCTTCCGTGAGACGCGCAATTACGTGCGCCAGATCACGGAGATGTACGGCAACGGCTTCAATTTCATGGGCGGGCCGACGCGGGCTCCAATTCGAGTCACGCATGATGCTGCAGGTCACATGGCCTTCAGCAACGTGGACTGAGTCACCGGAAGCGGAGCAATGCGGCCGGAAGGTGAACGTTAACGAATCCCAGAGGACTTGTCTGACTGGTTGCGCTCCAATTCGTCTTTATTCCTACCGTGGTTTTCAACGCGCCCTCTTGCTGTGTGCTGTCGCTGCGGCGCTGGTTCCCTGCGCCCAGGCCAAGCGGACTCTGACACAAAAGAAACAGTTGGCCCAGGCGCAGTTCGAAACTGCCCAGAAGATGCGTGAGGCGCTGAACGGGCAACCGGAAAGAGAGCGCACGCGGCGTGATTACAACCGCGTCACCGAGGCCTTTCGCAAGGTTTATTCGATTTGTCCTAACTTCCGCCAGGCCGATGAGAGCATTGTGGATACGGCCGAGCTGCTGGCCGAGACCGGACGCGCCTTTCATGATCCCCAGGCATCGCAGGATGCCATTGCGCAATATCAGTTCCTGATGCAGCAGTACCCGGGCAGCGCGCACAACACCGCCGCCATGTTCACCATCGGCAAGATTTATCAGGAAGACCTGGAGCAAAACGACAAGGCCAAGGCCTCCTTTGAAGAATTTCTGAAACATCACCCTATGCATCGGCTGAGCGATGATGCGCGGCAGGCGCTGGATGATATTGCGCATCCGCAATTGGCTGCCGCAAGGAACAAAAAGAAACCTCGCGAAGCCAAGAAGGAAGCAAAGGCTGAGCAAGAAGTCAGCGCCGAAGCAGCGCGGTCCCGCGAAACTCAGAATGCAAAGCTCAAGCCGGTTGAAGCCGAGTCGCATCCCGACGACAATTCACGTAAGGGTAAGTTGCCGCTGGTGACCGGAATACGGCACTGGTCCACGCCCGATTACACGCGAGTGGCCATTGATCTGGAAGATGAGGTCAAATACGAGGCCGGGCGCATTCCTTCGCCCGATCGCGTTTTCTTCGATCTGCAGGATACCAAGCTCGCGCCCGAGCTGACGGGCAAGTCTTTTGAAGTGGATGACGGCTTCCTGCGCAAGATCCGCGTAGCCCAGTATCAGCGCGGCGTAACCCGCGTGGTGCTGGAAGTTGATCCGGTGAGCGAGTACTCGGCGTTTCTGCTGCCTAATCCCTACCGGCTGATTATTGATATTCACGGTAAGCCGCAGTCGCAAGTTTTGACGGCAAAGAATACGGCTCCGGCCAAATGGACCGATGCCGGCGATGTAGAAACTTCCGCAGGAAAGACGGTTGCCAGCACAAAGCCGGCAGTCACTGCGACGCAGCAGCCGGCGCCGCCGGTCGCAAACAACACGGCAAAAAACAGCTCTGCACCCAAAACCGGAGAGCAAGAAACCAAAACTGCAGAGCAGACACCGATCACAGTAAAACCCACGGCCAAACCGGCTGTGACACCTCCGCCGGTTGTGCATACGCGGAATTCCAACATGATTGCGGCCCTGTTCCCGCCGACGAAACCGACGGTACAGCGACCACCCGCCCAACTGTCCGACCTCCCGCAGCCCGAGAAGAAGACGGCGGTGACGACGACAGAAAAGTCTGCCGGCAAAAATTCTGATGTTGCCAGCAACGATCCGGCGACTTCGCTCGCCATGGGTAAATCGGATGAGCCGGTGGTCAAGGCCACCAGCAAGCCCACGACTGCGCCTACTTTTGAAGAAGTTGTTCCGCGCGGTGAGCGCGATGGCGAAGCGACGCGCAGCTCCCAGAAAGAAGCCAGTGCAGATACAACACGATCCCACAAAATAGACGATGAAGAAGCAGCTCCGCTCAATGGGAAAGTAGAAGTGTCGCGAAGCTCTCACAAAAAAGGAAAAGAGGAGGACGATTCCGATATCGTCAGCCACGAGGCCCAGCCGTCCTCTGACGGGCAGCGGTCACTGATCCGCGCGCTCGGACTGAAGATCGGACGCATCGTGGTAGATGCCGGCCACGGCGGACATGACACCGGCACGGTCGGTCCGAATGGGCTGCAGGAAAAAGACCTGGTGCTCGACGTGGCGCTGCGCCTGGGCAAGCTTCTGCAGAAGAAGATGGGCGCCGAGGTGGTCTATACCCGCAGCGACGATACTTTCGTTCCCCTGGAAACGCGCACGGCCATCGCCAACCAGGAGCAGGCGGACCTGTTCATCTCGGTACATGCCAACTCCAGCCACGATCCCAGCGCGCGCGGCGTGGAAACCTATTACCTGAACTTCACCTCCTCGACCGATGCGCTCGAGGTCGCTGCCCGTGAAAACGCGGTCTCGGAAAAATCAATCCATGAGCTACAGGACCTGGTGAAGAAGATCGCCCTCAAGGAAAAGATCGAAGAGTCGCGGGAGTTTGCCTCGGATGTGCAGAACGCCATGTACACCGGACTTTCCACCAAGAGTTCGAAAATGCGCAACCGCGGCGTGAAAAAAGCTCCCTTCATTGTTCTCATCGGAGCGAATATGCCCTCGATTCTGGCAGAGATCTCGTTTGTCAGCAATCCCAACGACGAACGCAAGCTCCAGACCCCGGAGTATCGCCAGAAGATCGCCGAATCACTCTACCGCGGCGTTTCCAAATACGTCGGCGGATTGAGCGGGATCAAGCTGGCTCTGAATCGTGGTAACCAGGGCGAGTAGTAGCAGTCCTCAGTCCTCAGTTGTCAGTCCTCAGTAAAAGCAACGGCAAAGGCTTTTCGCCGCAGATGAACGCGGATCAACGCTGATTTTCGGAGGTTTGTGGGATCCCCCCACCCCCACTTGCTCGCAGGTCTTTGAAGGGCCCCGAATCGCGTCTGACCCGCGTCATTACTGGTGAAAATCTCTCCGGGGCGAGGGACTTGCTGAAGCAGTTCTCAGTTCCCGGTTCTCAGTTCTCAGCAAAAGCAACCGCAAAACCTTTCGCCGCAGATCAACGCTGATTGTCGGAGATTTGTGGGATCCCCCACCCCCACTTGCTGGCAGATGTTTTGAGTGCCCAAAACCGCGCCTGACCCGCGTCATTACTGGTGAAAATCTCTCCGGGGCGAGGGACTTGCTGAAGCATTTCTCAGTTCTCAGTTCCCGGTTCTCAGTTCTCAGCAAAAGCAACTGCAAAACCTTTCGCCGCTGATCAACGCTGATTGTCGGAGATTTGTGGGATCCCCCACCCCCACTTGCTAGCAGGTGTTTTGAGTGTCCAAAACCGTGTCTGACCCGCGTCATTGCTGGAGAAAAGCCATCCGAAGTGAGGGACTAGCTGCTAGTGCGGTAACAACTCTAGACTCGAGTCCTCAGTCCTCTGAATTGCGCATCTCTCGAATTTTCAAAGACCTAAATGGACTGTACAAGTCCCAGCATTCTTGAATGCTGCCTTTGTCCTTTTGCGGTTGTTTTTCACTGGCCACTGGTCGCAACCGCTTCTCCATGATGGCCTGCACTTTCTCAGGAAGCAAGGTTTTGGGGCCAGAGTGATATCACTTTCGTGTGAAGTGGCATCATTTCCGATGAAGGTCATGGCAGCGAGGGCCAGGGTTTTTTGCCGCACGCCAGCGCTTTCCCTTCAGAAAAGGAGTAATCTATGTATCGTAATTCCTGTTGTTCAAGCTGAGATGCGGGCAGCCGGTCGGAGGCGAGCAGTTTGCCGAGAGACCTAAAAATCGATCCCCAGTTGAAGCTGGTGCGTTCCATCTTTTACGGAGAACTGGAAGACCGCGATTTATCGGAACAGCACCTGCAAGTAGCCGCTCATCCCGACTTCAGGCCGTATTTCTCCTACATACTCGATCTCACCGGCGTGACAAAACTTAAAGTATCAAATGCAGCGGTGCGTGATTGCGCCACCAGTCCGAGCCTGTTTGATCGGGACGTGATTCGCGTCATGGTAGCGCCCGCCGGGGCGGTTTTTGGTATGTCACGGATGTATCAAGTGCTGGCCTCGGAGACCCGGCCCAATCTTGAGATCGTCCGCACCCTCGAAGAAGCTTATAAACTCGTGGAAACCCGCGGCAAGAGAGCGGCTGTTCACCGGGGCTAAAGCCCAATTTTATTTCATCCCTACCCCGGCCTAAAGGCCGGGGCTCCCACCGACGCCGCTTCGCTTCGCTCGCAGCGATCAAGCTGCTCTCTTAGATTAGCTATGTCATACTCACAAGCTCACTGCGCTCATCAAGGACATTTGCAAATGGCGCACAGCGGACGAGAAGCATTCAATGGTTGAGGGCGCCTACACTCCTCGGTGGATTGGCAGGTTGCCTCTGGCAATCCTGCCGCTGGGGGCTCTGGCGGTTGGCAATCGGTTGCCTGCCTGGGCATTCATGTGGGCTCTGGCGTTCGCCATCTACGCGGGGCTCAAGTGGGAGAGTTGGTGGAGAGCGCGGACGCAAATCCCTCATGCAGAAGCCTGGCGTTCTGCCGCATATCTCGTGGCGTGGCCGGGGATGGATGCGGAATCGTTCTTGCATGCAGGCCCGCCTGTTCCCTTGCCGGGATTGCTCGCCTGGATTGGAGCGGTTTCTGAGACTTTACTTGGTGTGATCTTGCTTTGGGTGGTGGCGCGGCGGATTCCTGAGGGCCAGCCACTGGTGCGCGGATGGGTGGGAATGGCCGGCCTTATCCTGCTTCTGCACTTTGGCGCTTTCAAGATTGCGGCCCTGTTCTGGCAGAGGCTCGGAGTTGATGCCAGGCCGATCATGGATGCGCCTCTGGGCTCGACGTCGCTGAGCGAGTTCTGGGGAAGACGGTGGAACCTCGGATTCCATCAAGTGGCCTACAACATGATCTTCGCTCCGCTCCACAAAAGATTGGGGGTTGGCGCCGCAGGTTTCCTGGTATTCGTCGTGTCGGGATTGGTTCACGATCTGGTGATCTCGCTGCCGGCGCGCGGTGGTTACGGCCTGCCTACAACGTACTTTGTTGTTCAAGGCGTGGGAGCAGCCCTGGAGCGGTCCGTCTTCGGCAAAAAGCTGGGCCTGCGGCGTGGTCTACGTGGGTGGTTGTTCACGGCAGCCTTTACTGCCGGACCCGCCTTCTGGCTTTTTCATCCTCCGTTTGTGCTGCGTGTCATACTTCCTTTTATGCAGGCGATCCACGCACTATGACGACATCATTCGCTGAGCGATTTTTTGACCTGGACCTGTGGCTGGCCGGCGCCGGACATTTCCTCATCTTATTTGCCAGCTTTCAGGTGCCCTACCAGCTCGGCTGGCGCGAGGACTTGAAGCAACTGATGCCTTTTAACCGCAAACTGCTTTGGGTACAGGGCGGGTTTACGGTGCTGACCATCCTCGCTTTCGGCACGCTCACCTTGACGCTGCATGCGGAGCTGCTGCGAGGCGACCGCGCGGCCCTGGGCCTGGCTTTATTTATCGGCACGTATTGGACGGTCCGCATCCTAGTGGACGCATTCTATTTTTCCCACGAGGACTGGCCCCGAGGGAGACGGTTTGCCCTTGGGCACGTTCTGCTGACTTCGTTATTTGTGGCGCTGGCGGTGAGCTACCTTGGATTGTTTCTATGGCATGTATGGGCGAGTGGAAAGTAATCGGCACGGATAGACAGGTTGCGGAAAAAGTTTTTTGAGCGCTCCACTTCGTTACGCGCTGGCCTTCAGCAGAGTGGGTTTTTTATATTCGCTTACCCAGCACTGGAAGTGCTGGGCTATAATGCGCCGCCCCTTTGGGGCTGTGAATGTTTTATCCCTCGCAAATCTGCGTCTATCGGTAGTGAGTTTTGTTTTTGGCTAAAAGCTAAGAGCGAAAAGCTTCTTCTTGGAGTTTGGAGCTGCGAGCTTGGAGCTGTTTTTTTTATTGAGTGCCGCTTTTGTCAACTTATCCTCTTGACTTCGCCTTTTATTCGCTTCATAATCCTGGCATGGCGCTTACTAAACGGCAACGGCAGGTTTACGACTACATTGCGGAGTTTGTGCAGAAGAAGGGGTACTCGCCTTCCTTTGAGGAAATCGGCGACGGTATGGGGCTGAGTTCGCTGGCCACCGTGCACAAGCACATCACCAACCTTGAAAAGAAAGGGCTGCTACGGCGCGACTACAACCGCAGCCGCTCGCTCGATATTCTCGCCCCCAAGGGAAAGCTCAAGCTGGCCATGCAGGCGGCGGCTTCGGCAGCGAATCTTTCTGTGGCCAAGGCCGCGGCGGCGAGCCTGGCGCTGCCGCTCGTCGGGCGCATTGCCGCCGGCAAGCCGGTGGAGACGCTGGAACATCAGGAGACCATCTCACTGCATGACGTCACGCGCTCGCGCGACGTTTTTGTGCTCGAAGTGCGGGGCGATTCCATGCAGGAAGAGCACATCGTAGACGGCGACTATGTACTGGTGGAGAAGATCAAGACTGCCAGGAACGGCGAGATCGTGGTCGCCCTGGTGAACGATAGCGAAACTACGCTGAAGCGCTTCTACCGCGAAGGCAACCGGGTACGGCTGCAGCCGGCCAACGCCCAGATGCAGCCGATCATGGTGGCGGCGGATGCGGTACAGATTCAGGGACGGGTGGTCGGGGTTTTGCGCAAATACTAGTTTTCACCGCGGAGGCGAGGAGACGCCGAGAAAAACAAAAACGCTTGCCACGGATGTGCGATTGTTTTCGAGCGAGAAGTGCAACGTAGACACCACCAGTCATGCACTGCGCACGTTATTCTCAGATTCTTCGCTGCTCTCAGAATGACAACCTCCAGGAACGATTACCGCGGCAGAAACCAAGAATTCTTCTAAGTGAAAAAATACCCAGCCTTGCGGCTGGGTATTTTCAGAAGTGAGGGTTTTTTCAAAAATTTGATTTTCGCGGCGGGGGTTTCGCGTTTTAGGTTTCGCGTCTCCAGCTTTCGCGTTTCGCGCTTTCCGTTTTTTTACGCTTCGGCTTTTACGGCCTGCGTGGCTTGAGCCACGAGCTTATCCACGGCCTTCTGGATGGTTTCTTTGGGTACGTAGCCGACAATCTGCTCTTTGACCACTCCATCCTTGAAAATGAGCAAGGTCGGGATGCCACGGACGCCGTAGCGGCCGGGGGTGGCGCAGTTCTTATCCACGTCCATTTTGACGACCTTCAGTTTACCCTCATAGTTTTGCGCGATTTCATCCACTACGGGCGCAAGCGCCTTGCAGGGGCCGCACCAGGCTGCCCAAAAATCAATCATTACCGGTTGCGACGACTTCAGAACCTCTTGCTCGAAGTTGCCGTCTGTTACTTCAAAAACTGCGTTGCCTGCCATTACTCCTCCAGATCCTTTGTGGTTTATGCGGGCGCTTTCTCGAACCTGTTTGCCCGCGAATCGAACCCACTAATGTAACATTTTTCTTCTAGTTTAGATGCACCAGTTGAGTTAAAGATACATTCAGCCAAGGCAAGGCTATTCTCACCGCGGAGGCGCGGAGACGCGGAGAAAAATTGAGTCATTGAGTCATCGGATCATTGAGTCATTGCGTAATCGGGTAATTGTTGAATTGAGTAATTGTGTTTTCCACAATCTCTAAACTCGTGCCCTGATAAAGAACTGAGGACTGACACCTGAGGACTAAGGACTGCTTTTAATACCTTCCGCTATTGCGGCGTTCGCGGGCCAGGGTTTCGAGGAGCGTTTCCGGGTCGGGGCGGCCTTGGGGCGGGATTTCCAGGGTGCGGCTGACGCGCGCGGCGATCTGGATCGCTGTCTGTATGCGGAGCTGTGGCGGCAGTTCATAGCGGCGCTGCAGGAAAGCTTCGATGAGTTGCAGCTCATCCACGGTTAGGCGTGAGCTGTTGTAAACCGAGACCGGAGCTTCTGCCGCCGGCCTAGTGGGCACGCTCAAGATGGGCTGCATCTCGGCCAGCGGGCGCTCGTGCACGACGACCGTGCCGGCAACCATATCCCCGAGGCGCTTGTTCTGCTTGTTCAGCAGCGCGGCTACGATCCCGACTCCATAAAAGGCCGGGAGCCAGTCAACCGCACGCAGCAGGTTTCGCCCGATGGCTTCGTAGGCGCCGATGGGAGCGCCGGAATCTTTGATGACGCGCAGGTTGAGCTGGCGCTTGCCGAAGGTCTGGCCTTTCATCAGGATTTCGCTGATGGCGAAGTATCCCCAATAGATGAGGAAGAATACAAAAAAGGCAATGGCGGACACCCAGTTGGAGGCGCTGGAAGAGAACAACTGAAAGCTCGCGGCAACGATTGCGTAAATGATCCCCACAACCGCGTAGATGAGCAACATGATGAGTGAGTCGAGCATCATGGCCAAGGCACGGCTGCCGACACCGGCGAGAGAAAATTCCAGAGGAATTTGTTCCGGGGTATCAATGATAAGCTTGTCGTTGGCGTAAACCATGATCTCCACACGCTGGATGGAAAAACGCAGACCGCTCTGGACACGGCTGGAAAACCTGGTGGACCGCGTCAGCCGAGGCGGCATCTCTGCGCTGAACCATGCCGAACTACAGGAATTAAGCCTATTGTACCGCCAGACCGCCGCCGATTTGGCGACGGTGCGCGAAGATGCCAGCGGACGCGCCAGCGCGGAATACTTGAACCGGCTGCTGGGCCGCGCCCACAACATTGTGTACAGCGGCAGCAAACGCGGGGGCGGGCGCAATGTGCTGCAGTTTTATTGGGAAGAGTATCCGCGCATCTTTCGGGAAACTTTTTCTTATAGCTTTGCCGCCTTCACCGTGTTTGTGGTCTCGGCGGTCGCCGGCATGCTGGTGGCGATGAAAGACCCGGGATTCGTGCTGCATGTGATCGGCCCGCGCATGGTGGAAACCATTGACCGGCATGAGATGTGGACCCACTCCATTGTCGCCATCAAACCGGTGGCGGCGAGCGAGATCATGACCAACAACCTCAGCGTCTCATTTATGACGTTTGCCATGGGAATCACGGCTGGCGCGGGAACGCTCCTGATGCTGGCTTTCAATGGCCTGCTGATCGGCGTTATCGGCACCGCGTGCTGGCAGGCAAATATGAGCCTGGGACTATGGAGTTTTGTGGCGCCACACGGCGTGCTGGAGCTGCCCGCCATCTTTATTGCGGGCGGAGCAGGCCTGATGCTGGGGCGCGGGATGCTGTTTCCGGGAATTCTTCCGCGGATGCAATCGCTTGTGCTGGCGGGAAACAAAGCCGTGAAGCTGGTCCTGGGCATCATTCCATTGTTGATCGTGGCAGGAACTATTGAAGGATTCTTCTCGCCTTCAAGCCTGCCGGTGGGATTGAAGTTTATCTTCGCTGCCTGCATGTTTGCTTTGCTGGTCGCGTATTTAAGTGGCGGGTTTTTGGGGAAGCAGAGGACAGCAACAGACTAAACGGTTTCTTTACCACAGACGCAGAGACACAGAGAAGAATTGGGGCATCAGGAAATTTACGATTTATGATTTACGAATTACGATTTTACGAATTCTAAAATCATAAATCGTAAATCGAAAATCAATTCTTCTCTGTGGTTAATGCTGGCTTCTTTGTCTTGCGGCCTCGTACAGAATCAGCGACGCCGCCACCCCGGCGTTGAGCGACTCCACCTTTTCTGAGTGCGGGATCACTACGCGCTCATCGGCCTGGGCGAGAGCTTCGCGGGAGACGCCAGCGCCTTCGTTGCCGATCAGCAGGGCTACCCCTCCTTTAAGGTCGGCTTCAGGAAGTAGGGTTCCTTTATGGGAAGAGGTCGCAATTACACGCAGGTTGTGGCTGCGCAACACCGGCAAGACTTCCGCAAAGGTTGCAGAAACGCAGGGGAGACGGAAGAGTGATCCGGCGGCGGCGCGTATGACTTTAGAGTTGAAGGCGCTTACGGTCCCTTCTGCGAGAATTACGCTGCTCGCCCCGAAGGCTTCGGCCGAGCGCAGCAGGGTGCCGAGGTTTCCCGGGTCCTGGATTCCCATGACGACAACCAGTAGTGCGCCGGGAGCGACCACGTCATCCAGCCGGAATTTTTTGGGCGTAACCAGCGCCGCCACGCCCTGACTATGCTCGGTAGCAACTGCGCTGGCGAAGACTTCGTCGGGCAACACCAGGGTCTCTACGTTCTTGCCTAC
Organism: Terriglobales bacterium; assembly: GCA_035487355.1. Classification (NCBI taxonomy): domain Bacteria; kingdom Pseudomonadati; phylum Acidobacteriota; class Terriglobia; order Terriglobales; species Terriglobales bacterium. The sequence goes on from DATHMF010000093.1 coordinate 93,341, forward strand.
CTGGAGCAGCAGCCGCTCGGCGCGCTGGCCGGCGGATTTGCTGAAAAAGATGGCGTGCAGGCGGAGTCCGCTGCGAATGGCCTCTTCGATCAGGCGGACGCCCTCGATCGCGATGTGGCCGTCGGGGGTAGGCTCAGCCTGGGTGAAGGCGCGGCGCAACTGCTTGACCAGCGGATTCTGGCGGCTGGTTACGGAGTTCAGGCGGCGGCGTGACAGAGTTTCCATGCGTGGGGTCTCCACAAGACTATCATCCTATGCTAGCGTTATTATTTCCATCGTGGCGGATTTAGAATGATGTGTTAGGGTTAACAGTTTCAGATACACCGCCAAGCGACGCAAGGAACTGAATTGTCCGCTGAAATCGTAAAAATCAATAGCAACAACCCGGAACCCGCCCTGATCAGCTACGTAGCCCAACGCATTCAATCGGGCCATGTCATGGGCCTGCCCACCGACACCTTTTACGGACTGGCCGCCGATCCTTATAACCTGCGCGCGGTTGAGCTGATCTATCACGTGAAATCGCGCTCCAAACACAAGCCGCTCTCGCTTTTGGTCGAGAGCGTGGACCAAGCCGAAGAGCTGGCCGATGTGAACTCTTCCGATCTGTTCGACATCCTGGCGCGCAAGTACTGGCCGGGACCGCTCACGATTATTGTCAAAGCAGCGGGGCGAGTGCCGCTCAAAGTCACGGCCAATACGGGCAACGTCGCCCTACGAGTACCGTCGGCGAGCATTCCGTTGGCGGTGATCCGAGCGGCTGGAGTCCCGATCACTGCGACCTCGGCCAACGTCAGCGGCGCCAGCGAGTGTACCACCGCCGAAGGCGTGCGTCAGCAGCTCGGAAACCTCATTCCCCTCATCGTGGATGGAGGCCCCTCGCCGCGCGAGGTCGCTTCAACTATCGTTGACCTTAGCGGCGATCACTGGCGAGTCCTGCGAGAAGGGACCATTCCCACGCAAGAGCTGACGCAACTGCTGGGAGAGTGAGAAGAAATTGGGTGATTGGGTAATTGGGCAATTGCAGCTCGAAACTTGAAACCGCTTTTTAATTCTGCGTTTATCTGCGTTCATCTGCGGCGAAAAGCTTTTTTTATGAAACCAACTCCAGACGGCGGCCAATTCAAACCGGGAAGGAAGCGCAGGCTCTTCTGGCGATTGCTTGCGTTGCTGCTGGTCGTCTTCCTGGCGTACTGCGGGCTGCTGTACTGGCGCATCGCGCAACAGTCGGGCGTGGATGAAGCCCGCCAAGCCGACGTGATCGTCGTCCTGGGTGCGGCGGAGTATGGCGGCAAACCTTCTCCGGTGTATCGCGCGCGGCTGGAGCACGCGGCTGAGCTATTTGAAAAAAGCCTGGCGCCCTTTGTGATTACCAGCGGTGGGACGGGCGGCGAGGTGAGCTTCAGCGAAGGCCAGGTAGGGCGGGATTATCTGGCGGAACACGGCATCCCAGAGAGCCAACTCATTGCCGAGACCCAGAGCCACGATACTAACGAATCGGCCCAACGCGTGGCCGCCATCATGCGCGAGAACGGAATGAAGAGCTGTATCGCAGTGAGCGATGACTACCATATGTATCGCGTGAAAAAGATGCTGGAGGCGCAGGGCGTGGTGGTGTATGGGTCTCCGCGGCTGGAGTCGAGGCCGGTTTCATGGGTCGAGCATACGAAAATGATTGGGGAAGAGATTGTTAAATATATTTTGTGGAAATTGCACTTGAGTTGAGAAAAAAGATTAACCACAAAGGGCACAAAGGATAGATTAGTTTGTGTACCTTTTTTCCTTGGCGATCCTTCCGCCAACCCTCCAACACGCGCTCAGGAACTAGTGCGGTTTAGGCGATTTGTATTGCACTACGGCCGGCGATTCTGGACTGACGAGATAATTTCCGTCGCCGTTGTACCTAGCAGTAAAGGAGTGACGGCCGATCTTCCACTGGCTGCTGGTGAAGATGGCCTGGGTGCCGCTGAGCGGGCTGGTGCCCAGCGGAACCCCTCCATCGAAAAAGCTCACATCACCGGTGGGCGTTCCCGCGGCAGGTGGGGTGACATGCACATTGGCAGTCAACGTAATTGACTTGCGAAAGGTGAATTGCTTGGACAAGGGAGCAAGCGAGACGGTTGTGGCGCCGGCAGTGACATTGACCACGGGGCTGGTCCCGAAGGATTGCTGGAAATCATCACTTGCGGTGACGCTTTGCAATCCAACATTAAAGAAGGTAACACCGTTGTTGAAAGTATGTGTCCCGTTATCTCCACCAATAAAAAAATAATTGCCCGGCAGGGTCGCGCTCCCATCGGTGCTGGTGAAACGCACCGGATGGCCCAGCGTGGTGGTGTAGCTGGTCTGAAGGTTTTCACAGGCATCTCTGGCGCTCACGGTAATGCTAATGGGTTGGCCGACAGCCGTAGTGAGCGAAGACGGGCTGACATCGAAATGCAAAGAACCAGTGTTGATCATAATTGTGGTGCCACCGGTGACGGAGCTTGAGACCGTGTCTGTTGCCGTCAGGCTCTGCGTGCCCGTGGTTATCAACTTTGCATTGAAGGTGCCGGTACCGCTGTTGAGAGTCGCTGGAGCGGGCAGGCTCCGGCAACCATTTAGGTCGGAGCTGGTGAATTTTACGGTTCCGGCGTAGTCGGGGACATGGTTTCCAAAAGCGTCCATGGCGGTCACGGTAAAGTTAAACGGAGTGCCTGCGAAAACTGCTCCTGGGGCAGAGACTACAAATGTGGATGCGGCGGCGTGATTCACCAGAATGTCGCTACTACGGCCGTTGATGAGAGAGGTATCGTGCACGCCAATCGTCTGGACAAGCGGAGCCGGGTCCGCTGTTTTCAAAATTACGTTGAATGTATGAACACCGTTATCCAAGCCCAAGCCCGACGTGAACGGGTAATCAACCGGGAGTACGGCCTGACCGTCGGAGCTGTCGAAGTGCACTGTTCCGACGTAACCTGTAGCAATTTTCTGATAAGCATCGTAAGCGGTAACTGTAATTTGAAATGAGACACCTGCCGTGGTCGACGGGTTCCCTTCCGGCGTGAGCGGGCCTGCGCTCTGCACGGTGATACCAAAGTGCGTGGCCAGCCCCGGGGTTGAGGGTGGGAAAGTGGTTCCGTTGAGCAAAATGGAAATGTCATTCGTAGAAAAATCGGCCAGAGCAATGTCAGGTTTGCCGTCTCCGTTGAAGTCGCCTATGGCAATGTCTCGGGGAGAAGAAGCCATCTCGGATGCAGTTGTGGTGAAGGAATTAAAGCTGCCGGCAGCGTCATTCATCAGCGCGGTCACGGTACCCTCGCCGTAGTTGACCACGGCCAAGTCCAGATAACCGTCGCCGTTCAAGTCGGCAGAGGCAACGGCGATGGGCATAGGAGAACCCGTGTTGCCCACAGTAAAAGGACTTCCACTGGCGGGCGTAAAATTCCCCACACTGTCTGCCAAAAACACGCCAACAGTGTTCGTACCTGAATTCGGCACCGCGATGCCGGGGGTGGGATTCCCCTGAGAGTTGGTGAACAGGCCGGCAGTAATTCCGTGGGGGGTTAGCCCGGCATTGTAGTTGGTTGCATCCGCGAAAGAGAGCATACCTGGGCCGCTCGAAGTATTCAGGAAAATACTGATCCTGTCTCCCGTGGTACCGCCTCCTGAGTTGACCACAGCGAGGTCGGGCCTATTATCGTTGTTGAAATCGAAAGCGACCAATGAAGAGGGAGAGAGAGAATTGGTCGAGAACGGAAGCGGCGCCCCAAAGGTCCCATTGCCGTTGCCCAACAAGACTTTCACATTATTCGATGTAAATGGCGGGGTAAGGGGAGCAATCGCCACAGCCAGGTCCTTTTTTCCGTCACCATCAAAATCGGCTGCGATCACCGCTTGTGGATGAGTACCGGCGGCAAACGTAGTTCCCGCCCCGAAGGTACCATCTCCATTGCCTAGAAGGATAGTCACGCTTGCGTTTCCAACGCCATCCCCTCCGTTTGAAACTGCGAGATCGAGATTGGCGTCATTGTTGAAATCGGCGACAGCGATGGAATTGGGACTGTTAAAACCCGCAATGGGACTGCCGGCGGCGGGCGTAAAGTGCCCGAGACCATCACCCAGCAAGATGGTAACGGTGTTACTGTCTCTATTCGCTACAGCAAGATCGAGCTTGCCATCTTTGTTGAAATCTCCCGCCACCACTGCGAATGGATGCGTACCCACTGCAATGGGTGGTTGTAGCGTAAACATTGCCGGCGCAGGCAGCACGCGCACGGTCCCAATCATGTTCGAATCATGCACGGTGCAGAAATATGGAAACACGCCTGGGTTATTGAAGATACGATTAAAGCTGTGCGCGGGAGTGTTTGTAAACTCGCCTGAGTTCCAAAATGGTGTGGTCTGGCAGACCGCGCCTATACAGGTGCCTGAGGTGGTGGAGTGGGACATGTTATTGTCGCCCCAAACCCAGCTTATGGTGTCCCCTAGAGCAATGGTTGACTGGTTGCTGCAAACGCCTACGCTATCTACAAAGCTCAAACCGCCATTACAGGCATTATCCCCTACAGTAACCGTGTGGGTGGCACCTTGGCACAGGCTTAAAGACACGAAAAGAAAGGCCAGCAGGAAAACTATAAACCGCATGAACCGAGGTATTGCATTCATGCCATGGCTCTCTGACGTCTTGAACAAATCTTGCCTCATTCAAAAGAAGGCTATCGCCGTGCGATCTAATAGTGGGCCCGGGAGCTTATCTTTAAAACTTACGAATTGCGGGGAGGGTTAGGTTCTATTAAACCGATTGCAGTGAGGGAATGCAAGAAAAACAGTGGCCAGTAAGAATTTGGTCATTGGGGCATTGAATCATTGGGGATTTACGATTTGTGAAGTACGATTTACGATTTTCGTGCTCCTCGCCGCCCTCGCGCTATTTTGATCGTTTGTGCTGCGCGGTTTTGTTGGACACCGCTTGGTGTTGCAAGGCGAAGCTGAACCACAGTGAATTGACTCCGTTGTAATCCACCGGGCGTTCGGAGGAGCCGTAGCCCAGGCGCTCCACATGCAGCGTGCAATGGGCGCACGGCGATTCGTACAGGATGGCATAGCGGCCATCGTAGCGGGTTTTGAAGGTGCCCACGGTTTTCCCGGATGAATCCTTAAGCTCAATGCTGACGCGTCCAACCGGCCAGCCCTGCTCGTCGGTGATGACACCCTGGATTTTCCCCGGGATGGGACCATCGTCGGAGAAGCGCCGCCCCAACCATCCGGGACCGTGCAGCGGGCGGCCACCAAGCTGTCCGGTCACATGGCCGTGCTCCAGCGACAAAACCCCGTTGACGAATACATACTCGATGCCCTCCGAGGGCCGGTTGGGATCATCAAAGGTGGCAACATCGTGCACCGTTTCAGGATTAAAAATTGTGATGTCGGCAAAATAATCGGAGCGGAGCAGGCCACGCTTTTCCAGCTTCATGCGCAGCGCCGGCAACGAGGTGAATTTGCGGATGGCATCTTCCAGGCGCAACACATGTTCCTCACGCACATACTTACCCAGAATGCGCGGGAATGTGCCGAAGGCGCGGGGATGCGACTTGCTTTCACCCAGTGGCCCCTCGGTATTGATGGCGCCGTAGTCGTTATCCACGCTCACCCAGGGCTGTTGCATGGCCAGCTTGACGTCATCTTCACTCATCACGAAATAAATGGCGCCGGTGTTGTCGTGGTCGGCGATGACGAAGTCGAAGAGCGCATCCATGGGATCTTTATTTTCTGCGGCGGCGATCTGCGCGATGGTTTTGCCCTCATACTTCTTCAGCTCAGAATTGAGGACGGAGGTCACCAGGATTCCCTGGGGGCCGCTGGCGCCATGCCACATATTTTCCACCCCTTTGCCTGAAGGGGACTCCAATTCTTTGCGGATGGCAGCCCTCGTCGCCGGATCCTGCAGCCGCGCGATGAAGGCATCTGTACCGCCGGCGTGATAGGTGGCGGGAATGGTCGCTCCGAGAGAAGTTGCTGATGCAATATACGGATACTGATCGGCAGACACATCAATGCCCTCGGCGCGCGCCTTTTCAATAGCAGCGATCACCTGCGGCATCTTTCCCCAATTGGGACGGCCGGCACTTTTCAAATGGAAAATTTCTACGGGGATGTGGGCTTCGCGTCCGATGCGAAAGGCTTCGTTAAGGGCCTCCATCTCGGTATCGCTTTCATTGCGAATGTGGGAGGCATAAATGCCGCCGTGCTGGGCTGCGGTCTGGGCGAGCGCGATCAGTTCGTCGGTCTGAGCGTAGCTGCCGGGAGCGTAAATCAATGCGGTGGAAAGGCCCATGGCGCCATCATCCATGGCATCTTCCACCATCTGTTGCATCTGCTTGAGCTCGTCGGCGGTGGGCGGACGGTTGTCGCGCCCGATCACAACTTCGCGCAACTGGGCCGCGCCAACGTATGTACCCAGGTTAATCCCGGAACCTTGTTTTTCCAGGCGGCGGAAGTAGCTGTCGAGTCCGGTCCAATCTACGGTGAGCTTATAGTGATCGAGAAAATCCTTATCGGCCGCGATTGTGCTGTCGGTCTGTGGGCTGATGGATTCGCCCTCGCCGGTGATTTCCGTCGTAATGCCCTGAGTCAGCTTGCTGACGGCCTGCCGGTCAATCAGCAGGTTCAGCTCAGATTGGCCGAGCATATCAATGAAACCGGGCGCAACCACAAGACCGGTGGCATCAATGGTGCGCTTGGCCGTGACTTTTTCATCGGCGTGGCCGATAAAGGCGATGCGGTCGCCGATAATGCCAATGTCTGCGGAAGTCCAGGGATTGCCGCTGCCATCCATCACGCGGCCGTTGCGAATCAGAAAGTCGTATTGTGGGGCTTGCGCGAAGGCGCACGAAGAGAGAAGCAGCACAGCCAATAACAATTTCATGGATGGCCTCATGAGATGAAAAAATGTTATATCAGAATTTAACAGGGATGAGGCCCAGAAAGGACACTCTCGATCGAGGAAAAATCTCCAACGGTCCAATTAAAGCCGCAGGTGATTCCCATCTCCATCCGAGGTCCTTCGCCCAAAAACAGGGCTCAGGATGACAGATCAAAAAAAGGAATGTAGAACTACAGCTCATCGGGTCATTGAGCCACTGCCTTTCTGCGTCCCGAACCAGTTCCCGGTTTCGAATAAAATATCTTTAGAGTCATGTCTACTCCCACGAGTCCGGTTTCGCAGCTCGATGAGAGCAGCGCATCCAGCGACATCCACGAGACCACTTGCTGCATAGTAGGCGGTGGACCGGGCGGGGTGGTGCTGGCGCTGCTGCTGGCGCGGCAAGGAATCCAAGTCACGCTGCTGGAAGCACACCAAAATTTTGACCGCCAGTTTCGCGGAGATACTATTCATCCTTCGGTGATGGAAATTCTGGATGAAATTGGATTGACCCAGCGCCTGCACGAGTTCCCTCACGCCAAGGTTTACGGGCCAACCATTATGACAACCAACGGCCCCTTCACCCCATTTGACCTTCGCCGCCTCAAGACGCCATTCCCCTACATCATGCTTCTTCCGCAAACGGTTTTTCTCGAATTCCTGACCCGCGAGGCAAGCAAGTATCCCAACTTCCGCATGCGGATGGGTGCAAACGTGCAAAAGTTGATCGAAGAAGGAGAAACCATCCGCGGCGTGCGCTATATGGATGACGCCGGGTGGCATGACGTGCGTGCCGTGCTGACGGTGGGAGCAGACGGCCGCTTCTCGCAGGTGCGGCGCCTGGCAGGGATCCAGCCGGTGCAAAGCGCGCCGCAGATTGACGTGCTTTGGTTTTGCTTGCCACATTTGCCGGAAGACCCGGAGACGCCCAGCGGCCTGCTGGCTCGTATCGGCAGAGGCCGGATACTGGCGATGTTTGAGCGCGGCGACCACTGGCAAGCGGCTTACGTTTTTCCTAAAGGAGAATACCAGGAGCTGCGTGCGGCAGGACTGGAGGCAATGCACCGTTCCATTTTGGAGCTGGAGCCGCGGCTCGCTGCGCACATGCAACATCTGAACGACTGGCGCCAGTTCTCACTGCTTTCTGTGGAGGCCAGCCGCTGCAGGAAGTGGTACCGGCCGGGCCTGCTCCTGATCGGCGATGCGGCGCACGTGATGTCGCCCGTGGGCGGCGTGGGCATCAACTACGCAATCCAGGACGCGGTAGTCACAGCCAATGTGCTTGGGGAGCCGTTGAAGGCCGGCCGGGCTGAGCTGCGGGAGCTCGCCGAGGTGCAGCGCCAGCGGGAGTGGCCAACGCGGTTCATCCAGGCATTGCAATCATTGGCGCAAAAGCAGATTGGCAGGGGCGTGCGCCGCAGCGAACAGATTATGCGAATTCCATGGTATGTGCGGCTGCTCGCCCGCG
>DATHMF010000094.1 GCA_035487355.1 Terriglobales bacterium
TTACATGTCCAGACGGTGACGACCACACGCTTACGATTGCTGAAGCACTAGATAAACTTCTTCGCGCTCGTCCAACAGATGGACGTGCTCGGGCATGACCGCGTATCCGACGACGACCAGTTCATACTCTTGGCGAACAGTTTCGAGCGCTCTTAGGAATAAATCGCGCCGCGCGGCCGTGGCCAGGAAGGGGAGACGACGGTAACAACTGAAGGTAATGAAGTGGAGGTCTCCGGCGCCGTAGAAGCGTTTTAGCCCTTGCGGCATTGGAGAAGTTTGCCCATGCAGCTTTCCTCGCGCAATGATTTGTTCCCACACGCGCTTGACGCGCGAGTGGGGTACCCAGGTTATGTTTCTTTTCCGAGTGCCAGGCACTGATTAAAGGTTACAATCTTTGCAGTTTTCCCACGTCAGGAAGAACTCAAAAAGGAACTCGGGCAAATTCCGCGCGACGGGATTCGTAACTCACACCTCTAAGGGGGGGTACATCATGACACGTCTGAAACAGTTGCTCAGCTTCACGATTTGTACGCTGCTTTTCCTGGCCGCCAGCTCCTGGGCGCAGGAGGAGAAAGGCACACTCGATCCGGCCACTCGGGTCTACACCTCGAAGAACCTCAATTTTTCCATCAAGTTGCCCGAGGGATGGAAGCTCAGCGACGCCCTGAAATCCGAAGAGTTTTTCGGTAAAAGCGGCAACGAGGACCTGGGCGCTAATGTTGGCATTCTGCCCGCGAGCACTCCGTTGAGCGACAAGGCTGTCATTCAACACATCGACCTGAGCAAGTTCGAAAGCAAACTGGACGAAATGACGCGCCAGGCCGATTTTCCTGCGCGCCGCATCAACGGCACGGCGGTCTCGGAAGGAGATCATCTCACGGTCTTCACGATCTCCATCAAGCCCCGCGATGACGCGAGGATTATCCAGTTAACCATCTGGGACACGCCCGCGGACCTGAAGCACCCGGAAATTAGTAAGGACGTTGACCTTCTTCTTTCGAGCTTCAAGCCTGCGCCGTAGGCGTGGCGGGTTCATTTTGCAAATGGCCGCAGGCCGCGCGTAAGGAAGATTTTATGAATAGTGCTCTCGCCCGCTGGACCGTAATTTTCTTCCTGGCTGTTTTGTCGCCGGTTGTTTTGCCGGGTCAAACCAATTGCGAGGAAGGTGACGCGGTGTTGAATCTTGCCCCGCTGCAGGGCATTAGGGTGCAGAAGATCATCCAAAAGTTTGCCGCCAAAGAATCTGTTTTCCGGCAGGCCCGGGATCACTACACATACACGCAGGACGTAACCGTTCAGACCGTCGACGGCCGCAGCGTGGACGGCGAATACCGGCAAGTCTCAGACATTTCCTATGACGATAAGGGCAACCGCGTGGAGACCGTTACCTATGCACCCCCGAACACGCTGGTCCGCGTTGTGATGAGCCGGGAAGACCTCGACGACATTCGCAACCGCCTGCCCTTTGTTCCTAGCACCGAAGGCCTGACCCGGTATTACGTTGTTTACGCCGGCCAGCAACACCTGGACGAAATAGACACCTATGTTTTTGATATGGCGCCCAAGACCATGGAAGCGGGAAAACGCTATTTCCAGGGGCGCATCTGGGTTGACGACCATGACCTGCAGATCGTGAAAACCTGCGGCAAAAACGTCTCCGCCGCGGCGAGCAAGAAACCTGACTCATCCCAAGAGGACCTGACTCCCAAGTTCGTTACCTACCGGGAGCAGATTGACGGAGAATACTGGTTCCCTACGTACATGCGGGCCGATGACATTCTGCACTTCGCCGGCAATGACGTCCACATCCGGGAGATCATCAAGTACACGAGCTACAAACGCGTTGGCTCAAAAGTCAAGAAACCGCAGTAGGCCCGGAGGGCGGCGGCATTTTCGTCGCGACCAGCACCTCCAATAGAGCTGCCGTGTTACGAACGCTTCCCGAGACGGTGATGAGTGCTTCCGAGACCGGAAGATGTTGTTCCGCCAGCGAGTCAAGACGGTCGCTCACGCCGTAGAGTTGCTGAACTTCGTGCAGAATCGCTTTCGGATGCATGGTTGCGCTGCTTTCCTGTAAGAGGAAGCTGGACTAGCTTTTGTCGTAGTCGTCTAACTTCTTCAATATGCATCATCGTAATCGTGGCTAAGACGAATGTCTGATCACATTGGACCACCTTGAGCGCTCGATTTGTACGACGCGCCAGGAGTGTGCGCGGAGTGATTCCCTTCTTCGAGTACTAATTGGGATACTCATACACCCCCTTGCCCGACTTGCGGCCCAGACGTCCGGCTTTGACGTACTGGACCAATAACGGGCAAGGACGAAACTTCTCGCCCAGGGATTTATGCAGATATTCCAGAATGTGCAGGCGGGTATCGAGGCCCACCAGATCCACCAGCTCGAACGGCCCCATGGGATGGTTCAATCCGAGCTTCAGGGCCTTATCAATGTCAGCGGCTGAGGCGATGCCCTCTTGCAGCATGTAAAAAGCTTCATTGCCGATCATGGCGTTGATGCGGCTGGTGATGAAGCCGGGTGACTCCTTGACCACTACAACTTCTTTGCCCATGCGGCGGCCCACTTCAACCGCGGCGGCAAGAGTTTCGTCGTCGGTTTCGAGCGCGCGCACAACTTCCAGCAACTTCATTTTGTGCACCGGATTGAAGAAGTGCATCCCCAGGCATTTGGGAGCGCGATAGGTGACCGAGGCAATCTCGGTGATGCTCAACGACGAAGTGTTGGAGGCGATGATGGTGCCGGGGCGACAGACTTTATCGAGCAGGGTGAAGATTTCGATCTTCGATTCCATTTCTTCGGGGACGGCTTCAATCACCAGGTCGGCGGCGCGGGCGGCTTCTTCCACGGTGCCGGCGTATTCAACGCGGGCCAGGGCGGCGTCGGCTTCTTCTTTTTTGACTTTTCCCAGCTCGACGGCTTTTTCGAGGTTGGTGCGGATTTCGCTTTCGGCTTTGCGCAGGCTGGCGGGAAGAATGTCTTCGAGAATGGTGCGATATCCGCCCAGCGCCGCGGCGTGAGCGATGCCCCGCCCCATGATGCCGGCGCCGATGACGGCAACGGTCCTGACCTCGGCCATTAGAGGGGCTTCTCCAGGCTCTCCAGGATTTTCATGTAATTCGGCTCGGAGTTGCGCATGTACTCGGCCAGGCGCTTGCGCTCCTCGGGGCTCATGGAACTCATGTTGGCACTGATGCGCCGCAGGGTGGCGGCAATGTCGTCTACGTAATTCATCATGCGGATGATCTCACCGGTGGCTTGCACCATGGATAGGCTCTCCTTGCCCTCAGTTTACGTGGTTCACCGTGGGCGAATCTCTTATTTTCAAGGTTCGATGGGATTTAGTAAAGCGCAAGCAGGAATTAAACCGCAGAGGACGCGGAGTCACGCAGAGGATTTTTGAATGGCGTAAACTGAACGGATATGGCTCAGGAAAATACCACGCAGACAAGCGAGTCTTTAAATTCTTTGACCCAGAACTCTTTGGCGCAAGCCTCTTCTTCTTATCTGCGTTCGGCGATGCATCAGCCCATTCATTGGCATGAGTGGGGCGAGGCCGCCTTTGCTGCCGCCAGGCAGCAGAACAAGCCTGTGCTGCTCGATATTGGCGCGGTGTGGTGCCACTGGTGCCATGTGATGGACCGCGAGTCCTACGAGAACCCCGAGGTGGCCAAGATCATCAATGAGCACTTCATCGCGGTCAAGGTAGACCGCGACGAGCGCCCTGACGTAGACAGCCGCTACCAGGCGGCGGTTTCAGCGATCAGCGGACAGGGTGGCTGGCCGCTGACGGCGTTCCTCACTCCTGACGGCAAGCCGTTTTATGGTGGGACATATTTTCCTCCTGAAGAGCATTACGGCCGGCCCGGATTCAAGCGTGTGCTGCTTTCCATCGCGCAGGCTTATCAGGAGAAACACGGCGACGTGATGGAATCGGCAGATAAAGTCATGAGCGCCATCTCGCACGCCGAGGCTTTTGCCGGACGCAGCGCCGACTTCTCGCCCGAACTGGTCGACAAGATTGTCAGCTCCGCGGCGAAGCTGTTTGATGTGCAGCATGGCGGCTTCGGCAGCCAGCCGAAATTTCCTCATCCGGCAATCATGGACCTGCTGATTGACCGCTACGGCCGCACCCACGCCGACTTTCTCAAAACCATCATCACCACGACGCTGGAAAAGATGGCGCAGGGCGGCGTCTACGATCAGCTTGCCGGGGGCTTTCATCGCTACTCGGTGGATGATCGCTGGATTGTGCCCCACTTCGAGAAAATGTCGTATGACAATGCCGGGCTGCTGCTGAATTACGTGCACGGATACCAGGCGACCAGGAATGAATTCTTTGGCGACGTGGCGCGCGACATCATCCGCTGGATGGATGAGTGGCTGAGCGACCGCGAGCGCGGCGGCTTCTACGGCTCGCAAGATGCCGACATCAACCTCGATGACGACGGCGATTACTTTACCTGGACTGTTGGCGAAGCGGCTGCCTGCCTCAGCGAAGACGAATTTAAAGTCGCGACCCTGCACTACGACATTGGCGAAGTCGGCGAGATGCACCACAACCACGAAAAGAATGTGCTCTACGTGCGCGCCACAGTGGACGAAATTTCGCGCCGCCTGGGTAAGCCGGTTGAACAGATCCATTTGCTGCTGGCTTCGGCCAAAAAGAAGATGTATGCCGCGCGCCTGCTGCGTCCGACGCCTTACATTGATAAGACCATTTATGTGAACTGGAATGCGCTGTGCATCTCCGCTTACCTAAGCGCTGCCCAGGTGCTCAAACTGGAATCTGCTTCGAGCTTTGCCCTGAAATCACTGGACCGCATTCTGGCACAGGCCTGGGACCCCAAAAAAGGATTGGGACACGTAATCGCCTATTCTGATCCAAAAGCCGAGGTGCGCCACATCCCGGGTATGCTCGACGACTATGCTTACATGACTTGCACGTGCCTCGATGCCTACGAAGCCACCGCCGACCTGCGTTACTTCAAAGTCGCCAAAGAAATCGGCGATGCTATGATCGCGCGCTTTTATGATTCAACTTCCGGCGGATTTTTTGATACTGAGGCGAATGGAAATGATCCTCTGGGGGCGCTGGTGGCGCGACGCAAGCCCTTTCAGGATTCGCCTACGCCGGCGGCTGATCCCTCGGCAGCGATTGCCCTGCTGCGCCTGCACGCCTATACCAACGACACCAGCTACCGCGAGAAAGCAGAGCAAACCCTCGAGGTCTTCGCCGGACTAGCGGAACAATATGGCATGTTCGCCGGCACCTATGGCATCGCCGCCGCCATGTTCTCGGCACCGCATACGCAGGTGGTGATCCTTGAAAAAAATAGCGACGGCGCAGCCGCCAACCAGCTCTACGAAACGGCAATCGAATCCTTTGCCTTGAACAAATCTGTGTTGCGCATCTCAGAAGGTCAGGCCATTGCAGCGAATCTTCCTCCTGCGCTGGCCGAGACGATTCCTAACCTTCCTGCAATCAAAGAAAAAACGGTTGCGGTGGTGTGCTCCGAAGCCTCCTGCAAGCCGCCGGTCAGCAGTGCGGAAGAATTGCGGAAGATGCTGGAATAAGTAAGTTTCTCAGTTGCAGCCCGTTATTTTCCACACCAAACAATTTCGACGTCATATTTCGAGAGCTGGTGATCAGATGTGAGAAGAACCATTTTCTCCACTCGGGCCTGCGCTATCAGCATCCGATCAAAGGGATCGCGATGATGTGGAGGAAGGTCGCCCACAGCCAGCGCATGGGAATGTGTAATCGAGAGCGGCTGAATTCCCCAGGACTGCAACCGTTCTGGTATGTATTGTTTCGCCGGCCCCGGTAAGCTCAACTTACCGAGTGCGATCTTGAGGGAAATCTCCCAAGAACTAACTGCGGAAAGATAAATTTCCTGGTTGGGATCAACCAGCAGCTCCTGTGCGCGTTGATTAAGCTTTTCCTTGGCACCGATGCTCCAAAGGAAAATTACAGTATCGAGCAGGTAGGACACTTGAATTATCTTTTCCGCCGGGGGCGGCGGCCTTCAAAAGCGTCTAAAATATCCGCTGGTAAAGGCGCATCAAAATCGTCAGCTATGCGGATGTGCTCACGGTCCACGCCCAGCTCTCGCTTGGGGTTGACCGGCTGGATTGGAACTAAGCGGGCCACAGGAACCCCTGCTTTGGCGATCGTGATCTCCTCACCCGTAGCAACACGCTGCAGCAGCTTGGAGAGGTTGGTCTTGGCGTCATGAATGTTGACTTCCATACGTTTATAGTGAACTAAGTTGTTAGCTAAGTCAACCTGAGACGAGTTAGAAAACCTTCTTTCATCCCTCGCTTTGTTATCAACACGTTTTATCTTGTAGAATTTCTTCCGGCATTTGATATGGACCAATCAGAAATCTTTCCACCTCCAAAACATTTCAGCGAAAAGGCCTACATCAGCTCTATGGAGCAATGTGAGGCTTTATACAAAGCTTCCATCGCCGACCCGGAGAAATTCTGGGCCGAGCAGGCAAAAAACCTACACTGGTTTTCTCCGTGGCAGCAGGTACTCGACTGGTCGAACCCGCCATTCGCCAAGTGGTTTATCGGCGGCAAGACGAATGTCGCCTACAACTGCATTGACCGGCATCTCTCTTCCTGGAGACGCACCAAGGCCGCCATCATCTGGGAGGGAGAGAATTTCGAGCAGCGCATCCTGACTTACCAGGAGCTGCACCGGCGCGTAGCGAAGCTTGCCAACGCCCTCAAGAAGCTGGGACTGAAGAGCGGCGACCGCAGCATTATCTATATGCCCATGATCCCCGAGGCCGCGATTGCCATGCTGGCTTGTGCGCGGCTGGGGATTACGCATTCCGTGGTCTTTGGCGGGTTCTCGGCGGAGGCGCTGAAGGCACGCATACAAGACCTCTCCGCTTCGCTGGTCATCACTGCCGATGCCGGACTGCGCCGCGGCAAAGAGATTCCGCTCAAACCGAACGTGGATGAAGCCCTGCCAGAGTGCCCGACGGTAAAACACCAGGTCGTGTTCCGTCGGCTGGGAACCAAGGTCGAGATGAAAGCCGGACGCGACCACTGGTGGCATGAGCTCACGGAGGGCGTCAGCGAGCAATGCCCGGCGGAGCCGTTGGACAGCGAGCATCCTCTGTATGTGCTTTACACCTCGGGCACCACTGGCAAACCCAAAGGCGTGGTGCACACCACCGGCGGATATCTGACGCAGGTGCTGGCTACGATGAACTGGGTCTTCGATATCAAGGACGAAGATATTTATTGGTGCACCGCCGACGTGGGATGGGTGACGGGACACTCCTACGTCGTTTATGGCCCGCTGGCGGCGGGAGCCACGACGTTGATGTACGAAGGAGCGCCCGACTGCCCGAAGCCCGATCGCTTTTGGCGCATCATCGAAAAATACCGCGTCAGCATCTTCTATACTTCGCCTACCGCGATCCGGTCGTTTATCCGGCAGGGCGATGACTACCCCAACGCGCACGACCTTTCTTCGCTGCGGCTGCTGGGATCGGTGGGTGAACCCATTAATCCGGCAGCGTGGAAGTGGTATCACCGCGTGATCGGCAAAGAAAAGCTGCCTATCGTTGACACCTGGTGGCAGACGGAAACCGGTGGAATCATGATCTCTCCCATGCCGGGAGCGACGCCGACGAAGCCGGCTTCGGCAACGCGTCCGCTGCCGGGGGCTGCACCTGACATCCTGGACGAAAACGGGAATTCCATTCCGGTGGGCAAGGGCTACCTCGTGCTTACCCGGCCGTGGCCCGCCATGCTGCGCACCTTGCACGGCGACCCCGAGCGCTTCAAACAAAATTACTGGTCCCGCTTCCCCGGAAAATATTTCACGGGAGACACGGCCACGCGCGATGAAGATGGCTACATCTGGATCCTGGGACGCAACGACGATGTGATTAAGGTCTCAGGCCACCGCCTCAGCAGCATGGAAGTTGAATCGGCGCTGGTGCGCCATAAAGACGTCGCTGAAGCGGCGGTCATCGGAGCGCCGCATGAGATCAAGGGCGAAGGTATCCACTGCTTTGTGACATTGAAAGCCACGGTCAAAGAGACTCCGGCGCTGGCGGATGAACTGAAAGAATGGGTGGCGAAGGAGATTGGAAGCATCTCACGCCCGGAAAAGATTCTCTTCGTCGCCGGGCTGCCCAAAACGCGCAGCGGCAAGATCATGCGCCGACTGCTGCGCGAAGTCGTAAGCACAGACAAAGTCGTGGGCGACACCTCGACGCTGGAAGATTACAACGTGATTCTAAAGCTGACCCAACAGGGGAAAGAAGAAGACGAGATCTTAGCGGAAAAGAAGTAGCTCACCACAGAGGCACAGAGGGAATCGTGCCGTTTGTGCTGCCGTCTGGAAGTGTGCGCGTGCTACAAAACGTCCATCTCCCTATGTGACAACCACAAGGGTCAACCTGAGTTATACTTGATTTTTACAAACAGCTCCCCAACAATGTTTTTTTCTGTCTCCCCGCGACTGGAAGAAGTTGATCATGAAGTTGCGTTATTTTGTTCTTTACGCGGCATGCTGCTTAATGATGCCAAATCTCACCGCCGTTGCTCACGCCGCCGTTCCGGGCCAGTTCATCGCCAAGATGTATACCGAAGCCCTCGGTCGTGCGCCGGACCCCGACGGCTGGACAGCATATGTAAATTTCTTCACGCAAAACGGCTGTTCACTCTCCACGTTGAAAGTAGCGGGTGAGTCGTTCTATACCAGCACCGAGTATGACAGTCTGGCCTATGACGATGTCGAAAAAGTACTGACTCTCTATCGCGGGGCGCTGAATCGCGAGCCCGATTCCAACGGATTGAACTATTGGGTGTACGTGCTGAGCCATGGAGTTCCTTTCTCTCCGGATTCCGACGGAGAGGATTACTGGAGGTACTTGCTGAACCGTGGAACTCCTTTTTCCGTGGTGGTTGACAGTTTGTTCAGCAGCTCGGAATTCGCCGGGAACGTCCCCGGCATTTGCAACGGGGACGGATCTATTTATGCACGTTCGTACGGCTGGAGCGGGGATTCTGCGATAGCCGTTCCCATAAAGGGACCGGGGTTTAATGGTACTGCAAACGACTTGCAAGCCATGCTTGATTCCACCCCGCCGGGCGGAACCGTGTTGCTCGCCCAACGGGCGTTCATCGCGACAGACTCAACCATCATGATCCCTGCGGGAGTTACTCTAGCAACAGCCGGCACACCTGATCCCAGCCACTACGCAAGAATGGGCCGGATAGTCCGTAATTCACTGTTTCAAGGGGCCGTGGTTCAGTTGGAATCCGGCGCGCAACTTCTCTCAGTTTGGGTCAGCGGACAGCGCAACGTGGTTGGCTATTTCTTCGGCAACGGCGGAGACGGCGTGAACATTTTCCTTGATAGTGGACAAGGCAGCCAACTGCTGAACTCCAGGACCGATTCTCCGGCGGGCTTCACTACTGTGCTCGCCCTGGGAATGAATGAAACTGGCTTCGCATGCCAGAACGCCGTCATATCCGGCAATTTGAGCACAGGTTACACTTCTCACCACACCGTCTCCTCCGGCGGTGGATGGGCAGACGGAATCAGTAACGCCTGCGAGGGAGCCACGATCACGAATAACAGTATCGTTGATGCCACCGACGTCGGCATCGTCCTCTATCGTTCCGACCCGGCTACGCAAAGAAGTCAGATCACGAATAATGTCATCATCTCCGCCGGCCTTTCAGCCTACGGTGCACTGGTAGCTGACCCCGTTAACGACACTCCGAAGGCAGACTACGCAGGATCGCTGGTGAGCGGCAACCAGCTCTGGACCTCAGACGCAACCCACTTCGACATCGCTATCTCCGTAGGCACTCTCCCGTGGTTCTCGGGCGTCGGAGGCACGGTTGGAACAGGCGCTAACTTTCAGAATAATTCCACCCCCACGGGTCTCCGCGCCAATGTAAATACCGGAATTCTCATTGATGGAATGTTGGACGCCACGGTCCAAGGAAACGCTTTGACGATGGATCTTGTGCAGGTGTCGCAGTGTCCATCGGGATACGTATTGGCGGACAACATAAACAACAATCATGCCGGGGGAAATCTGCAGCAACCTTACACACCAGCCGTCGCACACGATTGCATTGGCCACTAGAGCAAGTCCACAATTGGTGTATCCCAGCAAGCACCGGGCTGAAGCCCATTTGTTTTTGAATCTCAACGCCGGCCTGAGGGCCGGATCTTCCACGGTAGGGGTACAGCAATTGTGGAACCGCTATAGACGTCAACGACACTGAAATCTACCGGTTTTGCGCCAAGCGCGGTACCACGAGGGTACCAGCGCAGGAAAAAGCGGCTCCAGGGATGTTTCCCCGGAGCCGCGATTGTTAATGGCGATCCTCAGATACGGCTTACCCAGTGGCCGCCGCATCACTTGGAACCGTTATTTCATCTTTCCGCCTCCACCGCCTCCACCCATCGACATCGCAGGCTTCGGCGTCTCATGATCGTGCGCCGGGGCCTTCCGGGCGGCTGCTGGTTTTGAAGGGTACGGCGTGGAACTTCCCGGAGCCTTGATGAGTGAGCTATTGAGACTCGGCAAGTCCTTAAACGTAATCACCATCGGACGCATCATGTCGTTGTCTTCGTGGTCGAGAATATGGCAGTGCCATACGTAACCAGGTCCTGCTGTCGGGTCAAACGGGAAGGTGTTTTGCCCGGGTTTCAGATTCGCGTCGTTCACGAACTGCGGAGCCAGGCGGACCAGCAGTCGCGTGACCGTGTACGGCGGGGCAAGGACGACGTCCTTCCATCCGTTCTCGCCGGGAAATTGGCTGGCGGGTATCGCTGTGCTAGGCGTGCCTGGCTCGGTAAAGTTGTCTGTAGTACCCAGGGCGCCGTTCTGCGTATCAAACTGGAAGTCACGGGCACCAAGCACACAGGTCGGGTCGCTCGGATCGGTAGGCGTACCGTCTGGATTGTTGGGATTGGCCGGATCACAGAATTGCACCGGATTCTCTATATTGATTCTGACCGGTGGATGATCGAGCGGGAGAGCCGAGTTCGGCCCATTCAGTTTCTCAAAGTAGGCCAGCATGCGATTGGCGTCGATAGCCTGCCGGTCCTCCAACTGAAACTCGACCAGGTGAATGTGGATGGGATGGGCATCTTGCGTCAGGTTCTGGATGTACCACTCCTCCGTGGTGCCGGCCCTGGGGATCTCGGTGACAGGGGCATCGAAATGCCGTCCGTCGATGAGCACATGAAGGGGATTGCCGGGGTTGAGAGCGGTGTCAGGGCTTTCCTTCTCGTTCAGGGTGAAGAGCTTTGGATTCCCGATGTTCGGGGTCGGCGTGAGGGTGGGAACCGTGATCAGGGTGGCGGGCAGGGGGTTGGGATGCACGGCTGGCGTGTCCTGCACCGTGAATTGCATGACCAGACTCGTGTTCGCATCGGGCAGAGAGCCGCCTGGGTTGGGCGCAGGGGCATTGTTCATCATGACGATCTTCGTTCCGGCTGGCAGGTTGGAGAAGTCGACGAGGATGTCGATTCGCTCGCAAATGGCCACAAGCTTTTCATTCAATGTGACGGGCGCAGGCAAGTAGCTGCCGTCGCCGCCGATGATTGTGAAGGGCACGCGGGACTGGTCTGTCTGATTCACCAAGAACAAGTTGTAGAAGCGTGCGTTGGAACCATCGACGATGCGGAAGCGGTACTGGTGGCGTTCCACATTCAGGTTCGGCCACACCTTGCCGTTAACCATGATCTCGTCGCCAAAGTACTCGGGGTCCCAATACGGGTCAAAGTCAGGGTTGTCACCGACCGTGGTGAAATGGATCGAGCCATCGCTATTGAACGCCCTGTCCGTCAGCATGAGCGGCCACTCGAATTTGCCCGATGGCAGCAGCGGTGCAACGGTATCGTTCCTTGGGTCGCGGATGATGAACATGCCCTCCAAGCCAGCGGCCAGATTGAGGCGCGTCATTCCCAGGGCGTGGTCGTGATACCAGAGCATGGTCGGCAACTGCCCGTTGAAGTATTCGAAGGTTGTGCTCTTGAATGTCGGACCTGTCTTCTTTTGATCCTCGGAGAACCAGGAATCAGGAAAGCCGTCCGAGTCAGAGGGCGTCACGCCTCCATGCAGGTGCGGCACCGTGATGACAGGCTCCTGAAACTCCGGGTAGCCCGGAGGGAAGGGTACGAGCAGGTTACCTTTGGCGTCAACGAACGGAGGCTGGGGTATAGGTGCGTTATTGGGGTTAGCCGCCATGATCGTAGGATCGACGGGGAACATATGAGGGCCTTCGATCTCATTGCGATAGTGAACGAAGATGCGGTGGTTGCTCCTCGCCTCGAAGGTCGGTCCCGGCGTTGAGAATGAGATCTGAAGGTTCGGCGGCTGGCCGGGCCCGGCGGTGTTCACTATGCCGCCGTAAGCGTAGATCTTCGTTTTGGGGAATCCCGGCGGCAGAATCTGCTGGTACGTGTTTTTTTCCGTGACATCGTAAAGTGGGACGAATTTGCCCAGCGACTGGTCGAATTTCGCTCCCACAGGAACGAAGACGGGAGGCCTGGTCAACTGATTTACGAACTTAGGAACCGTGTTGGGATCCAGAGGCGTCACAGCCGAGTCGGCGATTCCGGTCGGCTGCACCATCCAGTTTTTCACGTGCATACTCATACCGTGCCGGTGGTTGTGATGGCTGACGGTTGCAGAGGCTCCGGGAGCGTTCTGGGCTTGCAGTGTTCCCGTACAGAAAACTACAGCAAGGCATAGCGCTAATAGATTCGCTGGTTGCAGAATTTTGAGCTTTGTTGATTTTCGATGCGTCATGTTCAAGATTTCCTCCTACTTCTTTTCGTTGGGTGTTTGTGTCTTCGAGAGAGAGGAGACACAAAGAGAGAGAGGTCACCCGCAAGAGGTCTTTCCCAGTAAAAAATCAAGAAACGGCCGCCGGCGGAAAAGATTTAGAGTGGTGCTTTTTGAGCTCCTCCTTTTCGGCTTGCAAGGGCACACCGTTGCACGCCATAAGCACACGAACCCTAAGCGTTGTTTCGCTCAACGTCCAATGCGCCGTTTGAGAAAAAGACATCTTTCTCGCGGAACTCAATTTTGGCCGAGGGATTAAGCAAGCCCCGCTGCTACCACATGGCTTGGGATTGCCGTTGTAAGGTAATACTTCAGACCAATGCCTGATTTTTGGTCCAGAGTTGCTACGCTGGCCCCTAAAAACGGCCTTTAGAATTGTTTCCTTCCCGACGCCCCACAGTTTGCTTTCTCCTGCCGGGAAACATTTCTAGCTAAAACCGTTTAATCCAGCGTCTGCTAGCATTTACATCTGCCAGCATCTGCATTTAGGAGCGCTAATCTATGCTATCGAGGAATGCCTGTCAACTTATTTTTAATAGTAGGTGCAGTCTGAATTTCAGGGTTCTTTCTCACTCTTGGTGTGTACGGTGTTTGGGGCTCGTCACCTCTTCCGTCAGAAAACCGCGCGAAAATCAGCCGCTGTTGGTGTTATCCGGACGGAGCCTGCACCAAAAGTAAGGAAGAATCAAAATATGTGTCGTTACGGTCAGAATGCAGAATCAATCAAACTTCTAATAAGCCTCGTCCAGCAGCTCAATGAGATGCTTCACGTCGGCTTTCATGTTGTGGCGGGCTACTCCAGCGCGGAGTTGCAGCACGCAGCCCACGTTTGCAGTAACAATCGTGTCGGGCTTCACACCTTTGATGCTGTTCATCTTCTGATCTAGAATCTGCATCGAGAGTTCGTTGTGCGTGACGTTATAGGTTCCTGCGCTGCCGCAGCAGATATCGGCATGCTGCATCTCCACGAAGTCTACGGCCAACAGCTTCAAGATTTCCCGAGGTTGCGTGCGCACGTTTTGTCCGTGGGCGAGATGGCACGGATCCTGGTAAGTGATGCGACCGGTGACTTTTTTCGCGGGAGGTTTGATGCCAAGCTGCACCAGGTATTCGGTCACATCTTTGACTTTAGCCGCGAAGTCGCGCGCCCGGCCGGCAAACTCGGGATCGTGCTCCAGCAGATCGCTGTACTCTTTCATGGTGGAGCCGCACCCGGCGGCGTTGGTCACAATGGCGTCGAACTTGCCATCGAGCATCACCCGTATGTTGTTGCGTGCCAGCTCGCGGGCCTGATCGCGGAAGCCGGCGTGAGCGTGCAGGGCGCCGCAGCAGCCTTGCTCACGGGGAACAAACACGTCCACTCCATTCTGTTGCAGCACGCGCACGGTGGCGCGGTTCAATTCGGCAAAGGCCACGCTGGCAATGCATCCGGCAAGAAAAGCGACCCTTCCGCGCACTTTCCCCACCGCGGGAAAAGCCTGTCCTAACTCATCAAAGTAAAACTTTTCGTCGAATTTTAGCGCAAGTTTTTCCACGTTGGCCAATCCCAGCAGCTTCAAGATGCCGGTGGCGCGGGCCAGCTTCTGCAATCCCGACTTTTGCAGAAAACGAAGACGCCGCGCCCAGCCCGCCAATTTACGCTGGTCGCGCAGCACGGAGTTGAAGAAGTAATTGCGTAATTTGCGCTGCAGCCAGGGACGGCGGAACTCGCGTTCGATAACCGCACGGGCACGCTCAACGATGCGTCCGTATTGCACGCCGGATGGGCAAGCACTCTCGCAGCCGCGGCAATCGAGGCAGCGGTCAATGTGAGTAACAAACGATTCGGCTACGGGCAACTTGCTGCTCTCCACCTGCAGGACTTGATAGATGCGGCCGCGGGGCGAATCCATCTCCATGCCGAGAACGCGATACGTGGGGCAGGCGTTCAGACACAGGCCGCACTGGATGCAGGTGGAGTAAAGCTCCCAGGTGGGGCGGTCGGCGGAGACGGGTTGCGCGATAGTGCTCACAAATTTTTCACCACAGAGTCACAGAGACACAGAGGTAATTTCGTTCTGTTCTAAATACTAATTTATTCACACCAAAAATCTTCCTCGATTGAGAATACCTTTGGGATCGAGAACGCGCTTCACCGCACGCATGGATTCAATGTCGGTAGGCGTTGATCCCCAAATGTTAAAGTGCCATTTTGCCTCCTGGGGACAGCGGGTCACGACCACGGCTGAATCCTGTGGCAGCGCGGAGCGTAACGCCGAAATGGTGTTGGCGTATTGCATGGCCGAAGGCGGATCGACGGAAAGCGGGATAAAAGCAAGCACCAGCGCACCCAATCCCACACGACCCACGGTCGCCAGGAGCAGGTTGTTATCCACGCCTGCCTGCTCAGCGGCCCCGATGGCGGCTTCCACCGCCGACGCGGTGACATTCATGCGGGCAAACATCGCATTACGATGGCGTTCAAGAACCGACGCTTCAAAATTACTGATGTATTTCCAGGTGCGGGTTTCTTCTTCCCCGCTTAATTCCGCGTTCAAACCGCTGCCCATTTCCTTGCGATAGCGCTCTAAGACCGCTTCACTCCCGGCAGCACGCAGCAGGATGCGCCAGCGCGCCGCCGGTGGTCCACCCGGTGCTGCCGGGGCATAGTCATCCGGATCGCGCGGCGCCGGCGCCTCTTCGGTCAAATATTCCTGCGCGCGCGGAGAGACGATCTCGAGGCACATGGGCGTAAGATGCGAGCTGCGCATCGAATTCCGAAAATGGACTGCGCCCGAGAGCGAAGAAAATTCCAGAACAAAGGTGCGCGTAAGATTGCGGCCTCCGGGCCGGGGAAACACTTTGAAATTTGCCTCCACAATCACGCCGAGAGAACCGTAGCTGCCGATCATCAGCTTCATCAGGTCGTAGCCGGCAACGTTTTTGACAACCCGTCCGCCGCTCTTGGCCAGTTTGCCGTCCCCTGTGACGAATTGAACGCCGATGCAAAAATCGCGCATTCCACCGTAACCGTGCTTCAGTGGGCCCTGCACCGCAGCGGCCAGAGTTCCGCCCACAGTTGCATGCGCTGGGTGGGGAGGATCCAAAGGAAGAAATTGATCGTGTTTTGCAAGAGCCTCATCTAACGCGGCCAGCGTACAACCAGCGCCGACGCCGATGGTGAGGTCTCCGGGATCGTAATGGGTTATCTCCTTGAGCCGCGCGGTGCGAAGCAGGATGTTAATGCGCTCGGGAATGCCGCCGGTCGCCATGGCGGTGAATCCACCGGCAGGGACGACAGTCAGATTTTGCGCTGCGGCAAAAGAAATCACCTGCGCAGCTTCGGCGGCGGTGGCCGGCGAGACGGCAATTGCCGGCGCCATGCCATCAATTGCGAATGCCTCTAAGGCCGGGTCCTCTTCCACGTGCTCAGCGCCGCAGATGGCAGCCAGGTCGCGCGCAAGAGAGCCGGCTTGGACTGTAGTGTTCATGTGCCTGCCGTTTCAGAATGGCCGACGATCTTTTCCGTGAGTGCGGGAGAGGCCGCAGCTTCACGGCAGCCGTGCGAGGTGGGAAAGAGTTTTTGTGGATTCAGTATCGAACGTGGATTCATGCAGTCATGCAGCCTTTGCATGATGGCAAGATCATCCTCACTGAACATTTGCCCCATCAGCTCATTTTTTTCCATGCCGACACCGTGCTCGCCGGTAATGCTGCCACCAACGGAAATGCAGTAAACGATAATGTCGTCGGAAGCCTGTATAGCGCGTCGCTTGTGATCCGGGTCGCGCGGGTCAAAACAAATGATGGGGTGCAGATTGCCATCGCCGGCGTGCAGGATATTCCCAATGGTTAAGGAGTATTTTTTTGCCAGGCTTTCTATATAGCGGAGAGCATCGGGGATCCGGGTGCGGGGAATGACTCCATCCTGCGTGTAATATTTGGGCGAGACGCGGCCTACGGCGCCAGCGGCATTTTTCCTTCCTGCCCACAAAAGTTGGCGTTCGCGTTCGTCGCGGGCACGGCGCACCTCGCGGGCCTTCTGTTTGCGGCATACCTGGCGGACGGCTTCCGCTTGCTCCTCCACGGCTTCGCGCAGGCCTTCGACCTCAATCAGCAGCACCGCGCCGGCATCGAGCGGATATCCGGCATGAGTCGCGGCTTCAACCATGCGCAGGACCCATCCATCCATCATCTCGAGCGCTGCCGGGGTAATTCCCTCCTGGGTAAGGGCCACCACCGTATTGGCAGCGTCCTCAATCGTGTTGTAGATGGCCAGCAGCGTGGCTACAGCCTCAGGAATGCGCATCAGCCGGACGACAATCTTTGTGGCAATGGCGAGAGTACCTTCGGAGCCGACAAAGAAGCCGGTGAGATCGTAGCCGCATAAATCCGAGGTCTTGCCGCCGAAGTTTACGATGCGGCCATCGGGCAGCACCACCTCGACTCCAGTAACGTGATTCACGGTCACGCCATAGGCAAGCGTATGCGGACCGCCGGAATTTTCTGCTACGTTGCCGCCAATGGTGCATGCCTTTTGGCTGGAGGGATCAGGAGCAAAATACAGGCCGTAAGGTTTAGCAGCCGCGGAAAGATCAAGGTTAACCACTCCCGGCTGCACCACGGCACGCTGATTTTCAGCGTCAATTTCCAGAATGCGATTCATGCGGGCAAAGGCAAGAACGATTGCGCCTTCGCGGGCAATCGCTCCTCCGCTCAATCCGGTGCCGGCGCCGCGAGGCACAATGGGGAATCCGCTCTCGGTGGCCAGCCGCATCACGCGAGAAACTTGTTCGGTCGTCTGCACGAAGACCACAGCACGAGGCGAGCCGGTGAGAATGCCGGCATCGTACTCGTAGAGCATCAGGTCTTCGGCGCGCTCGAGCACGGCATCGCGACCTACAATTTTTTTTAACTGCCTGACGACGGACGAAAAGTTCATGGGACCACAGACGGAGCGCTGGCGCAAGTTTAGCATTGAAAAGCAGCATTCAGCACTCAGCAATCAGCATTCAGCCAGTTCCTAAATGAATTCTTCCGCATGACTAAAGTTCATGGCCTAAACAGTTCTCAGTTCTTAGTTCTCAGAAAGTTCACCGCGGATGGACGCGGTTTAATTCACCGCGGAGGCGCGGAGAAAAGCCGGGGCACTAGAGGGCAATTTTCCAATACGCGAGCGCGGCCCTCACCTCATCACGCGGATAGAACTTACCGGCATGTTCGAGATCATGACGGATAACTGCTAAACGTTTTTGCACGGATGCTCGAATCTTTGAGGATAGCTCGACCAATCCAAGGGGGCTCTTCTCATGCAGCTTCTTGGGCCAGCTTTCTGGATAAGCCTCCCAGTCTGTCCAGTTATCGAGCACAGCGTTCGTCGCAAGCAAGCTATCGTGATCACACTGCCATCCATAGAGATTGCGGGCGCAGATTCGCAACATCGCTTTGACCTCGGGCATGGTGTCAGTAAAAGCTTTGAGCGGCGTCGGCAGCAAAACCATATTTCCTACACAGGAAAAGAAACGGCGATCCATCACGACAGTATTCGAGAGCTGAAAAGTCGGGTCATCGAGTCCCCATATATGGCAGCATGACCAATTCGGGCGAAGTTTCTTTCTTAACCCCAGGGCAAGAGTTAACGCCTCATTAGCATGTATGTTTGCCTCGGATTTATGAACCGAATGGCCCGTTGTTCGGTTCTTGTTCATTTGAGGTTCTGTCCAGTTTTTTTTATAAAACAGCCCTCTGCGGGCATACTCGGGGAACCAAAGTGGTAACAGTTTAAATGTTTCTGGCGCTACCCATTGTGCTGTGCGCTCGATGAGCGATGCGATCTCGCGCAGGCTCATGACCTTGCGCAACGCTTCTAATCCGTCTGAAATTTCTGCCCTGCTTTTCTCCATTGAGTGAAAATACCCTTGCAACGGCATCTATACACTTACAGAGTGTCGGGGTCCTTCGCCCGCGGCTGATGATCCAATCATTCAATGATCCGATGACCCATCATCCAATCCGCGTTAATCCGCGGCGGAAAATTTATTTTTGCATGAACAGAAAATAAGACGACTGCCACAAGTTGGTGGCGATGGTTCCCCGTTTACGTCCGGTGATGACGATGTTGTAGTCGTCGGTCACATCAAGCTCTTCCAGCAAGTTGCCCCTGTCGCCGGGCTGGACCATGCCAAGATAACGCAGAAATTCGTAGATATCGTTGCTGCCGTTGTATCCCTGGGCGGCGAAGTTGAGTTGAGTATCGCTCTGCGCAAAATACCAGGCCAGGGACGCGGCCAATGAAACTGCCTCTTCATAAGCTTTCTCAGGAACTGCTCCGGGGGGAGCGTTATCGAAGACGATACGCAATTTGCGCTCGTCTTCACGGGTGAACTCCCTGACCTTCAGCGCACCGGTCTTGGCGGTGGCTTTCCAATCCAGATGCCTGGCGGAATCCTGCGGAGTATACTGCCTTATTAAATAAAGATTGTTGCCGCGACCACGCACATACATCTCAAATTCCCCGGTAATCATGGGCAATACCTGGAAAAAATTCTCGGTGGGCTCGACTGAGGGATACACGACGATCTCCTGTGAAAAAGCCACAGGCCGGGTCTTTTTCAGGAATGCGAAGGGAAAGCGAGTCGCAATCCCCAGACCTTTTTGGGCATAGAGTCCGCGGCGCTGGAGGTTCAACTCAACATCCGCCGAGACCGAGCTTCTGCGCCCGATCAAGGGAAAATAAATCGAGCCCTCGAATATATTGGGCGGGGCGGGTGGCTCAGTTACGAGCTTCCACTCCCAATCCGTCAGTTGCAGCCACTGCTGCGCCGGGGAGCGCTTTCGCGGCCATCCCCAGACCGTGCGCTGCCACCTGTAATGAGTCTGGCCGGCCTTGCTCTTCAACGGCACAATGCTCACCGAGAGCGCCGGCGCCCACCATCGCCGGTTGGTGAGGGTGAGCCTTCCCATGAGCGTAGTGCCGGCAAAGACGTGCATCGGCAATGCGGCCTCAAGCTCCAATGCGCGCAACATGCCGGCCGAGGCGACGCCAGAGACGGCAATTGCCGCCAGCATGGCGGAAGCCACGATGAAGAGAAGATTGTTTCCGGTATTGATCGCGGCGACTACGATCACCAGCACCGCAATCAGGTAAACCGCAAATTGTTTGGTGAACTCGTATTGGAAGCGCTCACGCAGGCGGTGGGCAACAACCCGCTTGGTCAGATAAGGCACCGTAAGAATGCCCACCACGCCCGCAGTCACGAGCGCGAAAGAAGCCAGCACAGCCGTCAACAGGACGTTGCCGGCATCGCGCGCTACCGTGGAATACAAGGCTGCAGTAAAAGCTACCGACAACCCGCCGATGGCGACAAAGAACCGTATCCAGGCTTGACGATCCACTCTGGCCAGCATGGATTTGAGTACGTTGATCACGGATGCGTTTTCTATTTTAATCCGTTCTTCATGGGGTTGTAGAATAATGCTTCCACACCAATCGGTTTGACTCCGGCAGAGTAAGTTCGCATAAGCCTGTTTGGCAAGAAGGAGAGAGATGAAGACGCTAAAGATCTTAATCGTGGTGATCGCAATATTTGCCGTAGTAGCGCTAATCTCTGAACGTTTGGTGCGGGTATTGCTTGAGGCCCGGTTTGGGGGCGTCAAGTCTGCCGCCTTCCTTAGCAGGGTGGCAGATAAAGTCAAGCAAAAGAAGGGAGTGCCCACGATGGTTGACGAAGACACGGAAGCGTTCGACGTCTCGGGGCAAGAGGGAATGCTCGTCTACTATTTTCGCCTGGTAAAAGTGAATGCGAGTAAGTTTGATGGCCCGCGGTTTGCGGCCCGCGTGAAGCAGGTGCTGGTGGACCGTGACTGCAGCGATCCAGATGTCAATGACTTACTCAAGCAAGGCGTTGTCGTACGCTATTCCTACTTTGACAAGTTCGATGTTCCTATTGGCTCGATTGATGTGAAATCAGACGATTGCGATGCGGGCCATGATTTGAGCGCGACCGACAAAGTCCGGTGGAAGCCGGCGGAGACGCAAAACGCGCAACGGGATGCGAAACCCGATTCACCCTGGCAATCGGAGACGCCATCCCAGACCGCTTCGCCGACACCAACAGCCAAGCCCCATCCAAGTGTTGAGACACCCGAGGCTAAAGCGCAGGCACTCGTGGCCGATGGCAACGAGCAGTTGCAACGTGGAAACTATGATGCAGCTATCAAGGATTTTCAGGCGGCGTTAGCCTTGGAACCCAACAATTATGCCGCCCGCAGCGGACTTCAAGAAGCACGGCATGTGCGTTAATCATGACTGGTTCTCTTGTCAGCGTTCTTTGCCGCGGCAATTTGCGCCTTGGGTACGGCGATAGCGCAGCCAGTTAAACAGCAGGAATGCAATGGCAACATCGTTGGCAAGTTCATAAATAACCCTAGGTTTGATAGCAGACGAAAGGCGAATCGAATGTCACAATCTAACTACTCAACACTGGGCGTCCAACTTCTCTGGGCCGCGCTCGTGGTCGGCGGATTGGAGATCGGGGTCGAATGGTCTAATGGTTCTTTCGACCTAGTGCATTTTCCTTTTGCCGCGTTGTTCGGATTTCTGATCTGGTGGTACCTCATCACCAAGATCGCAGCGGGTCGCACGTGGGCGCTGATTGTGTCCCTGGTGATTACCATTCTTGGAGTGATCGCCTTGTTTTCGATAACGGCAATGGTTTCGCAGCTACCCGGCCTGCCGATAACGAGAGGACTGATCCTGCTGGAGGCGCTTCGGATCACTCTGCTCGTGACAGGCCTTGTACTCCTGTTCGCTACGAACACATCCGCAGGAAAGATCGTGCTGGTAATCGGGGGAGTGCTTGTAATCGCGGCAGGTACGGCTGTGTTTTTGGTGCCGAGAGTGATGTCAGAACTCAGCAGCGACCCCAAGTCTCCCCTCTTCCTTATGAAAGTGGCAAATCAAGTCAAGCAAGAGCACAAATTTCCCTGGATGGTTGACGATGACACGCAAGCGTTCGATGTCAAGGTCCAACCGGGAATGCTGGTTTACTACTATCGCCTGGTCAAAGTGAGTGCGACTGACTTTGATGCCCACCAGTTTTTGGACCGCATGAAGCCAGCGGTAACGGAGCAGTTTTGCAGCCATGACGACAAAGGCTTATTCAAACAAGGCGTTGTCGTGCGCGCTGCCTACGTTGACAAGTTTGATGCCGCTCTTGGTTCGTTGGACGTGAATCAAGGCGATTGCGATGCAGCGGCTACGAACGCACCCGAACACCATGAAGTCTGGAAGAAGTACAAGCCTCAACCAGAAGCGCAACCCGAGACACCCTGGCGATCGGAAACGTCATCGCAGACGCCATCGGAGACGCCAACAGCCAAGCGTCCCCATCAAAGTATCGAGACACCTGAGGCTAAAGCGCAGGCGCTGGTGGATGACGGCAACCAGCAGTTGCAACGTGGAAACTATGATGCGGCTATCAAGGATTTTCAGGCTGCATTAGCGTTAGAACCCAATAATTATGCCGCCCGCAGCGGACTTCAAGAAGCGCAGCATACGCGGTAATTTTGTGATTTTCGATTTTCGATTTATGAAATAAGAACGTGTTTCGGACCAAAACTCAACAAATCGTAATTCGTAAATCGCAAATCGTAAATCTACTTCTTACTTCCAACTTCCAACTTCTTGCTTCCCTGGACCCGGCGGGAGCGCAGCCAGTGAACCAGCACTGCCACGACAACGATAATCAAAATTGCGATATTGGCGTTCTTGACGATCCGCATCAGCCTCTCCCACTGGCTCCCGAAGAAAAAGCCCGCACAAGAGATCACCGTAACCCAGCACGCCGCTCCTAGAAAATTAAAGATGACGAAGCGCTTCCAGGGCATGCGCAAAACGCCGGCCAGCGGTCCGGCAATGATCCGCATTCCAAAAATGAAGCGCGCCAAAAAGACCGTCAGCGCGCCCCGTTGCTGAAAGAGGCGCTCGCCGCGCGCGATCAGTTCCGGCTGAATGCGAAACAGCTTACGGTAGCGCTCAAGCAACGGCCTGCCGCCGCGGTTACCGATAAAGTATCCAAGATTGTCGCCCAAGGTGGCGGCTACCGTGGCCACCACAATAATCCAGGGCAAATGCAGGTGTCCCTCGGAAAAGGCAAGAAAGCTGGCAAAGAGCAGAATGGTCTCACCCGGAACCGGAATGCCGGCATTTTCCAGAAGTAAGGCCACGCCGACCGCCCAATATCCGTAGTCATGAAAAAAATGGCGAAAGACATCGAATAAATAGTCGGACATTTAGAGGTGACTTTCCTGGAAAGGCGTCATGCTGGACTATTGTAAACAGGTTTGCCGCTTTTCTCTGGAACCTTGCATCCTCACCAAAAATTCAATGGCCAATTGATTGAATTGCTCCGGCAATTCTTCGTAAGGCAGGTGGCCGGCGGTGGGAATCACGTGCAGTTCAACATGATGAAGCCGCTCCATGAGCTGCTGTGCCGAAGAGAGATACACGGCGCCATCCCGGTCGCCCCAGAGCAGCAGGGTTGGAATGTCAGAAACCTGGGGCAAGGCTTCCTCAATTTTTGCCAGATCACTTTTCCAGTTTCTGACGCGGCGCAGAAGAGCATCAAGAGTCCCGGGGATTTTAAGAGGCTGGTTATAACCCTCGACCGTGCCGGGCGCTATGCGGCGCGGGTCGCCGTACATC
Source organism: Terriglobales bacterium (assembly GCA_035487355.1). Lineage (NCBI taxonomy): Bacteria > Pseudomonadati > Acidobacteriota > Terriglobia > Terriglobales > Terriglobales bacterium. The sequence goes on from DATHMF010000094.1 coordinate 23,552, forward strand.
CGCATCAGAATTCTGCCGTGCAACGGAGCCAAGCTCCATGCCATGGAGCGAAAGATCAATCCACCCAGTGAAGAACCCAAAATGCTTGTGAGAGGAAGCCCCTGCCTCGACCAGGGATTCACCGGCGAGGCCAGAATCATGGCCTCGATGGAAATGTTCCACTCTTTCGCCATCGCAGCGGCTAACAGCGCCGCTCCGCCTCCGTGGGAGCTGCCCAGAAGAACCGCGGACTTCACTCCAACCGCCTGCATGAAGGCAAGCACATACTGCGCCAAGGAGGCCAGGTCACCTGTAAGGGCTGGATTTCTGCAGGAAAATCCTGAGCCGGGCAGATCAATGGCATAAACCCGCGCATGTCGTGCCAGCGCCTCAAGATTAAAGCGCCACGAGAACGAATATCCCAACAGACCGTGAATCAGAACCAGCGGCATGCCTTCCCCGCCGGCCAGGTAGTGTATGCGACAGCCATTAACATCTGCAAAATGCTCCTGGATCATCGGCAGATTCGAACCGGCTGGCGAGGGATTCGCAAAGGAAACGGTAGAACGCATTTCCAGGATTTTATCGAACTTTTACGACATCGCATTTGTTTTGCAAGGTTAAAAGAGTCCGTGTGAGAACTCGAAGGGGGTGTTTCATCCTTCGCGCGCCACAAAAATTGAGTTCTCGCACAGACTCTAAAAGCCAATCCCTTGCAAACGACTTGGGCTATTTCGGCAACGGGCTGCACGGCCTGGATGGGCCGATGACGCTGGAACCAAAGCCCACAACAATAGGCTGGTCTGAAACCACCTGTGCGCTGACCGAGATGTTGGCACCGCCTGGGGGAAAATCGTTAGGAAGTTGCCAGGTAGTGATCTGGGTGTGCAACGAATCCACGGTGACTGTGGTGCTTCCGGTTTGACCCGGATATGTCAAGGGTGGCGTAGTAGCGCCCGGAATGCTAATGCCGGCCAGGTTGTTTCCGTCCTTATCGAAGATGTGTAAAGCCACGTTGGCGGTTGAGGTGCCCCCGTTGAAAACATACAGGTCTTGACGGAAAAACCCGCCCCCAGTGGTCGTGTTCGGAGCGAAAACGGGAGTGCAGACCCAAACAAACGGCGGTCCGCCCGACGATGGACCCGCCGGACCTTGGGGCCCTACTGGACCCTGTGGGCCTTGCGGACCAGTAGCGCCCTGCGGACCTTGCGAACCTGCTGGCCCCTGTGGTCCCTGTGGACCCACAAGGCCTAACGCCAGTGAAAACGTGTGTTCGCGGTCATCTTCATCCTTGCCCCAGGCAACTTGCAGCAGAAAGGAGCCGGTGGGAACCGGCGACGGTAG
>DATHMF010000095.1 GCA_035487355.1 Terriglobales bacterium
GACGCTGGCTTCACAGTGGTCACGGGGTTCCCATCGCTCCTGGATTGCGGTTTAGAATGAGCCAGAAATCTCTGATGCCTTTGGCCATCTTCAACATTTCATCCGTCTTGCTTGGCTTTATCAGGTATCCATTTGCTCCCAGAATGTAGGCACGTGAATAACCGCTGGCAGGACAATGCGTTGCAACCTGAAAAGGCTCTGCTCGATGAGGCCAATTCTGGCCGAAAGCTGGGAGGGGTAGAGGGCCTGCCCAACGACGTGATCCCCCAGAGGTGTCAGCGGCGGAATGAAAGTGGTGGAAAGCTGGCGGTTTGAAATTCCGTTTTCTTCCCGGGCGTTTTCTTCCGGCAATTAGCGTTAAGCCTCTTCTTCCTTCTTCGAGTTGGTTTTTCTTCCGCGTCTTCTTTTTGGTTTTCTTCGCGGGTTTGTTCTTCGCACGTTCGGCGCACCATGACCCGTTCGCAGAACCGACGCAAATGTCGTTGTTGCAGTAAGTTCTTTGTTCCTGATCCGCGGACGGCGGACCGTCAGCGTTACTGTTTCGAACCCGGCTGCCGACAAGCCAGCAAGGCTGCCAGCCAACGGCGTTGGCTCAGCAAGAATGGGAATGGCGATTACTTCCGCGGCACGGAGGAGGTCAGCCGTGTGCAGGCATGGCGCCGGAGCAATCCAGGATATTGGAGGAGAAAGAAGCGCTCGGCTCAACGCATTCAAGTCATTGAAAACCAAGCAGCTAACATCGATCAGTCATCTTGTAACGTACCGAGAGAACTGCCCCGTACGTTACAAGATGACTGCCTGACGCAAGACCCTGCTTTTGTGGGGCTTATCTCGATGGTCACGGGCAGTACGTTACAAGAGGACATAGCGGTCACCGCCCGCCAACTGCTACTTCGAGGGCGGAACATTCTGGGCTTGTTGAGCCCGGAAAAATGTTAACGACTGCCCGATCCTTATTATGATCAGCAAGCATCTGTTGCAGCCTCAACGGCTGCGCCACATTCCCCCGAGCTTCAGTTGGGTGGACCATCGCTTGGTCCGCCACGATTATCTTCCCAGGGCTGACCACAGTGCCTGGGCTTTGTATTTATTCCTGGTCACCGTCGCCGACGCCCAAGGGTTGAGCTACTACTCCGATCCCGCCATCGGTCGGCATCTGAAAATGGACACTCTGGCATTGTCGGCCGCTCGCCAGCAACTGGTCCAAGCCGATCTGATTGCCTACCGAAAGCCGCTCTACCAGGTTCTCGCCTTGCCGGATCACCCAGAAGCGTCCGCCAGCCCGGGTTCATCGCGAACCGGACAGGCGCAATCGGTTGCCGAGGTTTTACGCCGGGCTTTGGAGGGAGGCGCTAAGTGATCGATTACGAAACGTACTGCCAGTTGCGCCAACTTCACGACGAGAAGGGTTTGAAAGTCTCTCAGATTGCCGCCGAACTTCACCTGGATCCCAAGACGGTTGAGCGATGGATCGAGCAACCCACCTATCAGCAGCGCCAGGCAACCCGGCGTGCCAGCAAGTTGGATTCGTTCCGGGGCCAAATCGCCGCCCTGCTCGAGCGCCACCCCTACACCGCCCAGCAACTCCTGCAGCAGCTGCGTCAGCAGGGCTACGCTGGAGGCTACACTATCCTCAAGGATTTCGTGCGCCAGGTCCGGCCGGTGCGCAAGCCGGCTTATTTGATGCTGGAGTTTTCCCCAGCCGATTGTGCCCAAGTGGACTGGGGCAACTTTGGTTCCGTAGCCGTTGGTTCGACCCGCCGACGCTTAAGCTTCTTTGTCATGGTGCTGTGTTACAGCCGGATGATGTATGTGGAGTTCACCTTGTCCGAAGGCATGGAACAGTTCCTGTCCTGTCACCGCCATGCCTTTGAGTTTTTTCAGGGGGTCAGTGCCAAGGTAGTCATCGATAACCTTAAGGTCGGCGTGCTGCGTCATCCTTCCGGCCAGAAAGCGCTGTTTCATCCGCGCTACCTGGATCTGGCGGCCCATTACGGCTTCGAGCCAGTCGCCTGCAACGTCCGGAAGGGGAACGAAAAAGGGCGCGTAGAAAATGGCGTGGGCTACGTGAAGAAAAACTTCCTCAACGGCTTGGAAATCCCTTCTTTCGCCGCAGTCCGTCCAGCTGCCATTCAATGGCGGGACACTGTGGCCAATGTCCGCATTCACGGTGAAACTCATCAAAAACCCATCGACCTGTTCACCCAGGAGAAGCCTCGGTTAAGGCCACTGCCGGTCATGCCCTACGACTGCGCCGTTGTGCGTCCCATCGGCGCCAATGGATGTTGTCATGTCGTGTTGGACACCAATCGCTACTCGGTGCCGCACCTCTACGCCTCGCAAAAGCTCACCCTCAAGCTTTATCCCGATCAAGTGCTACTCTTTCACCACGAAACCCTCATCGCCACTCATCCACGCTGCTACGACCGCCGTCAGAAAATCAGCAACCCCGATCATACCAAGGACCTTTTGGTGCAGCGCAAGAAAGCGCGCGAGCAAACTCTGTTGCTAGCGTTCCTGGCCCTCAGTACCCACGCCGAAGCTTACGCTCGCAAACTGGAAGACAAGCGCCTCAACAGCCGGCATCACATCCAGAAGATCGTCGCCTTGAGCGAAATCTACGGCCCGGAAAAGGTCAACCGCGCACTCCAGGACGCGTTGGCTTTCGAGGCGTACGGCTGCGAATACATTGCCAATATCCTGGAACAACGCGAACGACCCGAGGTCTCGCCGGGCGCCTTGCACCTAACCCGGCGGCAGGATCTTCTGGAACTGGAACTGCCCCCGGCCGATCTCACCCCCTACGAACCTAAACCAAACCCATGAAACCCAATCCTTCCTTACTCTCACAGCATCTGGACTACCTGAAACTGCCCTTCCTGCAAACACACCATCTGGAAGTGGCCCAACAAAGCGCTCAACAGCAGTGGGACCATGTCGAATACCTGCGGCGGTTAATCGAAGGCGAATATACCGGACGCCGCCAGCGCGTCATTGAACGGCGGGTTAAAGCCGCTCGGTTCCCGGTGATTAAAACTCTTGAGCAGTTTCGCTGGGACTGGCCTAAGAAAATCAATCGGCTCCAGGTCCAAAATCTCTTTCGATTGGAGTTCGTCTCGCAGAAGGCCAACGTCGTACTGCTGGGCAACGTCGGATTAGGCAAGACTCACTTAGGCACCGCCTTGGGCTATGCCGCTTGTCAGGAGGGCTATTCGGTCCTCTTTGCCGATGCCATCAGCGTCATCAACGATCTGTCCGCCGCTCAAAAGCGCGGCCTGCTCAAACGGCAACTCAAGCGGTATTTGGGCCCGGAACTATTGATATTGGACGAGGTCGGCTACCTTCCGATTGACCAGCACGGTGCCGACCTACTCTTCCAGGTGATCAGCCAGCGCTACGAACGCGGTTCCATCGTTTTGACGACGAACAAACCTTTCAAGCAGTGGCCTTCGATCTTTAACAATGACAGCACTATCGCCTCGGCTGTCTTGGACCGGCTACTCCATCACGCCGAGACCATTGTGATTGAAGGGGCCAGTTACAGAATGAAGGACCAGACGAATCCATGACGCCTTTACGCCGCGAATTTTCGAACAGCCGTGACCGGAATTTCAAACCGCCGGTTTTCCGCCACATTCGCGCCGCCGCCCACACTGCTCACTGAGACGCTGAAATCCGTGAAAAAGTTCGAGGCAAACCCATTTTTTATCCAAGTTTCAGCGTAACCTTCCACGGGCATCCGTCGTCTGCCTGCGGCCCCGGAGTAGATGAGACGGGTCGGGCGAACAAGGCAGCAGGCTGGAGAATTGATCAGGGCTCGGCCGGAGCCTCGCCCCACCGGGGAGGGGTTGCTGAGGGGGGCTTCGTTTGACTTGACTCGACGGGGCGGCGGTGCTGTACATTGGAATTACTGGCGCTATTCCTTATCTGCGGGAGCGTGGCGATCCGGGAATGGCCGATAACGCTTACGATTATGGCTGATATCAAATTCGCGTGCCCTAACTGCGGCCAGCACATCACGTGCGATGTCCTTTGGGGCGGTCACCAACTCGA
>DATHMF010000096.1 GCA_035487355.1 Terriglobales bacterium
ATCTCCCAGGGGGTTTGCAGCTTCTGAGCCAGCAGCTTCGCCGGAACATTGGCCACCAGTAACATGGGTATCGCATAGGTGAAGAATACCTTGAAGAAGCCGCGGAACGCAGCATCCGGCATCCGGGCAATGTTGAACAGGTTGTAGTACCCCCAAACGATTCCCTGGCCGCGAATCGTCCAGAAGCTGGTGCTGGCCAGGATGAGCATTAACGAATAATGCACCAACAGACTGCACAGAGTCAGCAAGAGGAATCCTGCTATTTGCGCCAGCGTAACCTCCACCCCCAAACGGCTCAGCGCGTAGACCATCACCACCGCCGCCGAAGCCGCGTTGATGAACCCGCCCAGGTCCACTTGGCGGAACGAGACCAGGAAGCGCGTGTTGATCGGCAACAGGAGCATGAAATCGAGCTTCCCCGTCCGAATGGACTCGGAGAGTTGCGTGATGTTGGTCAGAAAGAATGCGGTGTAAACCTGCTGGATAAAGTGGCTGGCGGCAATGAGCAGGACGACCTCCCACTTCGACCACGTTGCGATGCGGTCGGTATGCTGGTAAATGACGGCGATGAACCCGAGTTGCAGCGCGAACCAGAGCATCTCCACCACAATCCACAAAAGGAAGTTTGCCTTGAACCCCATCTCGCGGACCACAGAGTTCTTCCACAACGCCGCATAAATCGAGAGATAACGCGTCATCAACTCCGGGAAGGCTTACACCCTGCAATCAAGGGCGTAAAGGGCACCGATCGAAAAGGCAGCAATTCTCATTGTGATCTGGCCAGTGTGAGTGATCGCATTACGAGGAAGTAGGAGAGGGGCAGAGAGGACGCGGCGAAGGACGGTTTTTACGGCGTGCAGCGTCATTTGGGCAATGCGTAGCCTCACGCGCTGATGGCGTGTCTGCCTCCAGAGAGGCTGATTTCAGGTTTTTTGCACGGCGTACGGGCCAACCTCCTGGCCTCGCATCATAAAATCCATGAGCTGCTCCCAGCCCTCGAAATACCAGTAAGCGGTCAGCGCCTCCAGGTGCGCAAAGAACTTCCGTCGTGCGCCCACTGCGGCCCGGACCAGTTGATAGCTGGTGTCGGTGACTTCCAAAAGCGTGTGCAGGGCGAAGGCCAGCAGGTTCATCGTTACTAACAAACTGGACAGATGCTTTTTCCCATGGCCGAAGTTGTGTTCCAGGTGATAGCCCTTGGTCTTGAGGACGTTGTTACTCTCGTTTTCGATCTTCCACCGCGCTCGGCCCGAGGCGACCAAGGCGCACACATTCTCCGCGGTGATCTCCCAGTCAGTGATCAAGCCGTTGCGGTAGAGCAACTCTCCCTCGCCGTTGGTGATGGCGACTTCGCACCAGTTGACCTTCAAGGCATCATCGCTGTCAGTCAGTGGCACGTTGTTGGCCCAGCGATACTGGTGGTGTTCCCAGCGGTTAGATTGGCCTTTGACCCGCAGCTTCAAGCTGTGGCGGGTGCGCCCCTCTTCCAAGCCTTCTACCCATCCGTTCAGATGGGAATGGGACGAAGGCTTGCAGGTGAATAGAAAGTGAAATCCGTGCAGCAGCACTTGCCGACAGAAAGGTTGATGCGCGTAAAGATCGTCCCCCAGCAAGGTGTCGTTGCCTGTAGAGTAATGCTCCGCGTGGGCCGCTAGCCAGCGTTTGGCGGCGTTGATTTCGCAGTCCTGTTTGAGCTGCCCGTCCTGGGGCGTGATGAACTCGGGGCGCAAGGGCACGACCTGAGAATGACCGGGGCTGACGATCACCGGAGTGATGGCGCTGTGGAAATGAGTGATCTGGCCATCAGCGTGCCGGATGCAGGAACAGTTGGGACAGTGGATGTTCTCGGACTGAGAGGAGAAATACCAGGTCGCATCCACCGCGATAAGCCGGGTCTGCTTCACCGCCCGCATGGCTTCGAGCAAGCCGGTTTCCGCAAAGCTGTTGTGCAGATCATCAAAGAGGCTGAAAAGGTGAGAAGCTTCGATCGGGTCGAGCGTTTGGCGGATGTGATTATCGCAAGGGATGCACCCGATGCGGAAGAGAGAACGGGCATTGTTGCGGCCGTGGGCCTTTTCCATGTTCTCTTGGAAACTGAGAAAGGAGGGACATTGCGTAAAAAAGACGGCAAAGGGCGAGAGCGCGATGTCGGCCATGCTGTAGCGGGTGTTCTCGCCAGTGCGCCGATCCGGGAGTCCGGCCGCCACAGAACGCCAGCGTTCGATCAATTGATCGAAGCGGCGCGCGTTCATGCGCTCAAGGAATGCCGGTACGGTACGAAAAGTACAAGTTACAATTGTGTGACAATTGTCACGAACAGGTGAACTCTGGTCCCCTTGTCCAACGCCTCTCCTCCGTACGCGCGCCCGCGCTCCCTCCGCCGCCTTGGGGCAGCCCAAAATGAGAATTGCTGAGAATGGAGCTTCCGTCCGCGTCCAAAAGGACTTCTTGGGTCGGCCCTCATGCCAGCTGCCGACAAAGGTTCCCATGCGGGAGTATTCGGGCACAAAGCCCTGTACCATCTCGCCCTTGCATTTCGGGCACTGCACTGGTTGTTTCATAACGATGTCCCTCGATAACCCAGCGACCGTTTACATTCAAGGGACGCCTTTTCCATGAGGCTGCGCCTCGGCTTGTGGCTGAGGATGGCCGGTGTTAGCGTCGCTG
>DATHMF010000097.1 GCA_035487355.1 Terriglobales bacterium
CGGGGTGATATTCAGGCTGACGCGGTCATAGTGCGGTTTTTTGCCTGCGCGGGCGGCTTCGCCGGAGGCCCGGCGCTGCTCGCGAGTTCGTTCTTTCAGGACCGCGAGTACGGAATTGCCGAGGTGACAGAGGAAGCGGCCAGTGCGCAGGTCCATTTCTCCACTGCAGACGTAGTTGGCGATGTTTTCCAGAAGCTCGTGAACCTGGGAGAGATCTTTCAGGGGGCCGGGCTTGAAGCCGGGCGGCAGGATGACCTCAGGGGTACGGCTACGGATCTGGCCGCCTTGCTTGCGGGCAGCGGCCTGTTTTTCTTTCTGGTCGGGGTCGTGGAAAAAACAATAGGGTTTGCCGGTCTGGGGATCGGCTTTACAGCGGCTGCCGTCTTCGCTGAAGTGCTGGCAGCGGGGTTTGTTGTTGAAGAGTTCTTTGATACCCATTTCTTGTACCTCCTTTCCGGTACATCAGATAGGATGGCATGGATTTGGTGGAATGCAGCTGGATGATACCAAGATGGTGCCATTATGATATTAAGGTATTGACTTTTAGAGACAGTGCTTAAACAAGGATCTTCTTTGATGGATGCCGGCTGTTATAAAAAATGTTCGGATATTTTGCGGGCTAACTTGATGGTTCACCGAGGCTAAAGCCCCAATTTTATTTCATCCTTACCCCGGCTAAAGCCGGGGGGCTCCCACCGGCGCCGCTCGCTTCCCTCGCAGCGACTAGCAGGCTAATTTTTTTGGACAACGAACGTGTATTCCGCAATGGGTCTGGCGGCATCCTCATCGGGGGCCAGGAGAAGCGAATATTCTCCATTCTCGAAAAGAGTCGCAGGCAGTTTCAGGACTACCGCTCTACCGGAAGCCGTAGGTTGAGTCTTGAGACCTCGGCCGCTCCACTTCACATCATCTCCTGCGCCCAGGAGTGTGGCCTTGTAGCTCTGGTGGTTATCGGCCTCAAGATCAAGCTGGACCTTCAACTGAAGAGCGCCCCGGGGAATCTTGACCCGTGGGGATTGCTCGACGTTCCGGGCAGCAGGTCGCAGCACGATCGAAGCCATCACTGGAGTGAGAGGCTGCGGATGTTGGGACGAACTTTCAATGGGCGTTGGCGTTTTGCTTCCTTGAGCGACTATTCCTGAAGGCGGCTGCCCATTTGCTCCATTCTGCTGCTGCTGGCTCTGGGCGCGCTCAGGACCGGGATGCTGTGATGCCTTCTGCCTGATTCTCCAAGTCACGACCAGTACCAATATCAAGGTGGCCGCTGCAAAAACCCATCGCATAGAAAAGAGAGGGGAGGGTTTTGGCTTCGACGACGGCTTTTGGCTGGAAGCGATCGTCATCAGCGATTTGGCCAGCTCCAGCTTCCGGCGTCCTCGGGGAGAAGCCAGGAAACGGTCTTCCAATTGTTTTCGCTCTTGGGCGGAAAGCTCCCCTTGCACGTAAGCATCAACCAATTCGTCTTCAACGATAAGAAGCCGGCTTTGGGTATCGGGATTGGCCAGGTATTCTTCTTCCAGCCTGATCTCCTCCGGCTCCGGCAAATACCCCAGGAGGTAGTCGGTCAACCGTTTGTCTTCGTTTTGGCCCGTTTGCTTCACGCTGTTTCGCGCCTCTGATGAATAAGTGGTTCAAGAAACAATTTTGTCACTGAATCAAAGCTTTATTTATTCGCTTCCGCCGGGTTCGCACGCAGGCAGTCAACCACACATTCTTCGAGCTTGCTCCTGAGCCGCTGCAGCCTCATCCTTAGAGTATGGGGAGAGATGCCCAGTTGTTGTGCCAGCTTTTTGCGTACTGCGATCTTGTTCCGCCCATCGTCTTGGTAATAGGCAATGATTAACTGCGAGCTTTCAGGAGCAAGCGCCTGTAGACATCTGCGAACACACTCCAGCCGCGTATCCTCATCTACAGGCTCCTGCCTGACCGGATCTCGCGGCAACAGGCTGAGAGCGGCCTGGTGTTTCTCCCGCTCCTTCACGACTTCCATAGAGACGAACCGGGCTACGGCTGTAACGTAGCTCTGAATGTTACGGATTTCTTCTCCCTGAGCGATCTTACGGGCTACACGATCAATGGCTTCATCGGCGTGATCTTCGGGAAAGGCACAGCCCCGCCATTCGAAAAACCTGGCCAAGCCGGTACGCAGCGTCTGGTACTTTTCCCCAGCGCGCTCCCGGTCTTCATCCAGGCATGTAAGCAGCTTCTCGAGGGCTTCTTTGGTAAGCACAACCGCTACTTCCACTCGCCTTGCATTTGGAAGGCGGCCCAGTAGTACGGCGAGCTCCAGTCTTTCTGCTTCCACATCTCAATCTGCGCCTGCCGCAGGGCCGCTGCCGGGCGCATCCCTTCTTTTTCCATGGCTTTGTAGAATCGTCCCATCAATTCCGCCGTGGCCACGTCGTCTACCTTCCACAAACTTGCCATCACGCGCGACGCCCCCGCGTACATGAATCCGCGCGTCAGGCCCACCAGACCCTCTCCCTGGATCTGTTTCCCTAAACCGGTTTCACACGCACTCAGCACCACCAATTCCGCCGGCAGATTCAGGTTGTAGATGTCTTCCAGCTCCAGGAAGCCATTCTGCTGTTTTCCTTTCTCATCCACCAGCGACAGCACCAATCCCGACAGCTCGGGATGTTCGCTGTCCAATAGCCCATGCGTCGCAAAGTGCACCACGCGATACTGCGCCAGCTCTGGACTGGTCGCCGTCGCACGGCTGGCACGAAAATCCAGGGCCTCCATTCCTTCGCCTGGGGGCGTTACGGCGATGATTGCTTCTGCCTCTTGCCGGGTTGAGCGCAGCCGGGGCAGATAAGCCCCTTCTCCCGACAGTCCCACATCAGCCACGGAGCGAGTCAGGTGGTCGGCAGACCAGAATGCAGAAGAAGACGCGGCATCGAGGATTTTTTCTTTACTTTCCGGATCACGCATCCGGCCTGAATTCACGCGCGCATCGTTTGGAGCGAAAACCGGATCAGCCAGTACCGCCACAGCCTTGGTTCCTTCTTTGCGCCCGATCCGCTCCCCTCGCAGTACAGATAAGACCGAGGCCGAGGGCAGATTCACGATTTCGTGCCCTTCTACCAAAGGCGGCTGCCCTTTTGAGCTGCTCTGATTGTCTGAGCGTGGCGCCTCGGGCTCAGGCAGAACCGCAAATGGGATGTACTGCAACGCCCCATCACTTACGATCAACAGCCGCTTCCCTTTGAGCTGCGCGGCCACGGGCGCAAGCACCATCCGGCTTAGCGTGGCGGCGGCCTCTGAATATTCCGCTTCCGCCTTGGTTAAGCGTGCTTTCCTCTGGGGCTCAGTTTCTCCCTTGAGCGTGCGGTTGCGAGCCGTCAACTGCTCATAAACCTGCCGCGCTGCGCTCTCGATGTCGGCCCGTTTTGGTAACTCGTAGCCGGCCAGCAATTCTGGAGTTACAGCCCACACATAGCTGCGCTTGTCGCCCAGGGAGTATTCGATCAGTACGGTATCGGCACCCAGTAGCTGCTGCTCAATCTGCTTTGCGCTTAAAGTCTGCGGCTGGGTCAGTGCCGCGTAGCCAGGACTGCTCATGCGAATTTGCGCTTCTACATCCTTACGCTCGGCCAGCAGTTTCTGGATCTCCTGATTGACCGGCGCTACTTGCTCTTCTGTTGCCTTCCCGCTCTCCAGACGGATGCGGAGATTTGTTTTGGCAGCTATATCGGCTTCCAGCGAACGTTCGCGCTCGATCAAAGCGGGGTTTCCCCCTTTACGCACATCCACATGTGCCGCAGCCAGCATCTCTAACAGGGTCCGCGCTCTCGAACGCTCCACCACCTGCAGGGCCTGCTCCGATTGTTTCTGCTGCATCAGCAGATCAATATAATCCTGATAGTAACTGAGATGCTTGGCGCGAAAGCCGGAGCGGATTTCCTCTTCGCCGCCGAACTGGCTCATCTGCCCCTCAAGGACGTTCAGGGCCTTCTCCAAGAGTTGAGCAGCCGTGTCTAGTTCCTTTTTTTTCACCTTGATTCCGGCCAACGCTGCGAGTGTCTCGGCGTAGTCCGTTCTCTCGGGGGCTAGCTTTTCCCAGATCGCGCGGGCCCGGTCATAGTACTCTTCGGCTTTGGTTAGATCGCCACGGTCGCGAGCGACATTGCCCAGCATGTTCAGGCTTTCAGCAACGTCCAAGCCGCCAGCAGCTATTTTTTCCTGCATCGCCAAAGCCCTGCTGTGGTATTCCTCAGCTTTTTCCAGATCGCCACGATCATGAGCCACGTTGCCCAGCATGTCTAAGCTTTCGGCGACATCAAGGCTACCGGGGGCTAGTTTTTCTCTAATCGTCAGGGCTTGGCGGCTGTACTCCTCCGCCTTATTCGAATCACCACTATCCCGGGCCACAAGACCCAAGTTGTTGAGGGTGCTGGCGGCATCCAGGCTGCCGGGAGCTAACTTTTGTCGGATGGTCAAAGCTCCGCGGTAGTACTCCTCCGCTTTGTCCAGATCACCACGATGGCGAGCAATAACGCCCAGATTATTCAGACTCGTGGCGACATCGAGGCTGCCGGGAGCCAACTTTTGTCGGATGGTCAAAGCTCCGCGGTAATAATCTTCCGCCTTGTCCAGATCACCACGATATCGGGCGACAACACCCAGGTTGTTGAGGGTGTTGGCAACATCGAGGCTGTCGGGAGCCAGCTTCTCCCGGATCAGCAAGGCTTGCTGATGGTATCCCTCGGCTTTCGCCAAATCGCCACGCTTCCACGCCACGAGCCCTAAGTTGTTGAAAGCGACGGAGACCACAAGGCTGTCAGGCGCCAGCTTCTCTTGGATCAGCAGAGCTCGCTGGTGAAATTTCTCAGCCGTTGTCAAATCGCCTCGACGCCAAGCTACGAGACCCAGATTAGCAAGGACCGTGGCGACATCGAGACTGTCGGGAACCAGTTTTTCCCGGATGGCCAAAGCTCGATTCATGTACTCTTCGCTCTTACCTAAATCGCCGCGAGCAAACGCAAGACTTCCTATGTTGTTCAGGCCCTCTGCGACATCGAGGCTGCCGGGAGCCAATTTTTCCCGGATGGCCATGCTTTCGCGGAGGTAATCCTCTGCCTTAGCAAAGTCGCCACGCCATTGCATTAAGCGACCAAGACCGGCGAGGGTTTTTGCCAGACTCAAACTGTCGGGTGCGAGCTTCTTCTGAATTTCCAGAGCCTGAAAGTAATACTTCTGTGATTCCACGAGATCACCACGATGGAAAATTGCGTCCCCTAATCCATCAAAGGTGTCAGCCAGAGTCAGGCTTTCAGAGCTCGTTCCCTGGTCCTCAATCGCCGCCTGCAGATACCGCTTTTCCACATTGGCCCAATCGGCCTGCTGCTCAAACCTCTTAGCCCATGTTCTCAGCAATTGCGACTCAATCGCAGGTCCAACTTTCTTACTCTCCTTAACCGCGTCTTCATACGCAGCATCGGCCTCCTGCCATTGCCGGGCATCGGTTAACAACTTACCCGCACGATACAGAAACCACGAACCAAGCCACGCAGATTGCGACTCTTTCGCCTGACGAGCCGCTGACCGCCAATCCTGGGTTGCATTTTGCAGTTTGTTTTCAGCGGCCAGCTTCTGACCGTCAAGGTAGATGGAAAGCAACCACTCGGGCAGAAGCGGCCGCGTATTCATACCCCAGGCCCCCTGCCCAAGCATCCATACTTTCTTTTCCGTGCCTCTCAATCCTTCCAGAGTTACCACTCCCCGGGGGGCCTGCTCGATTTCGATTTGCATTAAATCGAAGGGCGACTTTATTTCGCCTTGAGTATCAGACCGGCTCCATTTCAGCAGGATGTCACTCTCTTGCACTCCCGCTTTGTCAGCCTCAAGGTTCTTTTTGACCTGCTCGATCACAACTCCCTTTCCGAGTTCTGCTGGAGCTTTGGTGTTGGCGCCGTTTCCCAACTTGGGCGTAGTTTGGCCGAAAGTGGTAAATGGGAGTAAAAAGAATGCTCCGCACAAAAGAACCCGGTTGTGTAGCTTCATTCGGATATCTCCACTAGACCCTTTTACAACTTAAGACCCCTGACGATTTCAGCGAAGTAATACGCAGTTTTTTGTAGTGCGGTGGCATCTATTATCTCCTAACGCATGATGCTTAGGAAATATAGCTTTTCCACTAACGGGAAGGTGCAGCAGTGGTTACTTGGTCAGTCTAAACCAAAAGTGTTGCTAAAAGGGCCTGTTTTATTACCCTTGCAGAGTAATTTTGGTACAGATGTTCATGAGAGACAAGACTCGTACGATTGGTTTCTGCTTCAGAAAAGAAGATGCACTAATTTCCAGCTTGAAGCTGCTCCTAGGGTTTTTCTTTCAGTTTGAGCTTGGCTTTATTTTCTTCCAAAAAAGAGCGGAGATTTTCCGTCTGCTCCAGCAGCCGGATCCACTGCTCGTAATACAACGTGACCGGAAACCTTCCTAAACCATACACACTGACGCCGCCTTTTTCGCCCACGCGGAATTCAAGTGATCCCGTGCGGCGTCCTTTGGTTTGCTTTTCCAACTCCGCAAGGCGGGCTTTCAGCTCTTCATAACTCGGTTCTGTCATGGGATAAATTCCTCTGCCTGATTTTAAATTCGGTCTAACATTGCATGGCATCCGCACCCGCAGAATCTATGTTGTGCTGTTGTGCAGAATTTGCCACTGAGAACTGGATCAGCCTTCAGATTCGCATGGGCATGACGATGTAGCGGTATTTGTAATCTTCGTCCTTCTCATCAGGACGCAACTGGCCGGCCGACTGTGAGTCTTTCAACTCCATCCGCACCTCGCCGGTGTTGGCAACTTTCAGAAAATCCAGCAGGTACTGGGAGTTGAATCCGATAGTTACAGCATCGGCGGCGTAGGCAGTTTCAATCGTATCTTCCGATTCGCCGGTTTCCGTGGAGGAAGAAGAGATCTTGATCTCGTTCTTATCGAGCCGCATGCGGATCGCGCCGGAGCGCTCGTCGGCAAACTGGGCCACGCGCTGGATGGCCCCCGCCAGGTCTTCCGACTTGACCGTAACAATCTTGTTGTTCTCGCGCGGCAAAACCGCTTCGTAGTTGGGGAATTGCCCGGTAAGCTGGCGCGATGTCAGCAGGCGTGGACCTACACGAAAGAAGAGCGTGGATTCGTCTCGTGCAAACTCCACTTCTTCCGCTTCGCCCAGTTGCAGCAGCGTGTTCAGCTCCGCCATGGCTTTTTTGGGAACCAGGGTTTTCAGCTCGCCCGAGACCTTGAATTTTGCCTTGGTGTTTTCAATGTGTGCGAGGCGGTGCCCGTCGGTTGCGACCATCGTCACCGATTCCGGCTTGAGCACCATGAGCGCGCCGTTTAACGTGTAGCGTGACTCTTCGTTGCTGATGGCAAAGATGGTTTTAGCGATCAAGGTGCGCAGAATCGCGGCTGGTATTTTGACCACGTCCGTTCCCGGGAAGTGCGGCAGCGCGGGGAAGTTGGCTCGCGCCATGCCCACCATTTTGGTGTTGGAGCGCCCCGACCGGATCGCCACCCAGTGGTTTTCCAGCATCCTGATGGAAATTTCGCCCTCGGGCAGCAGCTTTACATAATCGTAAAGTTTGCGCGCCGGCACTGTACATGAGCCTTCTTTCTTTACCTTGGCCACGCACGACGTGCGCAGGCTCAGATCCAGGTCGGTGGCGGTAATAGAGAGTTTGTCTCCCGCGGCCTCAAAAAGAAAATTAGACAGGATGGGAATCGTCGTCTTGCGCTCGACCACGCCCTGAGTGGCCGTCAGTTCTTTTTGCAGGTCGCTTTTGTTGACAATGATCTCCAAAGCTCCCTGTGTTTCTGTTCCCGCGCTGGTGCTGGGCATACCTGGGCTCCTGAGGAATTTGAGCGCTACTACTAGTACTTAACTTATATCAAAAAGACTTATCTTAAAACAGCAGTAATAGTAGGCCCTGGGGAAATGTGTATAACTTACTCCCAACCCTATTCTGGGCTACTGTTGAACGCCTTTGCGCTGTCTAAAACAGGACCTTACGTTTGTGATCTTTGAGCATAACGCGGCCAAACTTTCAATTTCGACCGTTTTCTTCACAACTTCCACAACCTCTCCACAGAGACCGTTGAGGAAGACGCGTCAGCAAAGTGGAAAACCGCTAAAAACCCTTTGATTAAGCGTTCAATATTACCGCATTTCGGGCAGCAGCCCTGTGCAAATGCATTTCAGGGATGCTTGCATCGAGAGATTGCATGGCAACAGGCAACCCAGATTATCTATGCTTATCTGTGGTGAGAAATCTTTTACCCGTTCAGCGTCTCGGTAATTTTGTTCAGCAGACGATTTAGGTCCTTATCTCTCTGGCGCTGCTGCTCAATTTTTTCCACCGAGTGCATGACTGTCGTGTGGTGCTTGCCGCCGAATTGCCGTCCGATCTCCGGAAGCGACGCCTCGGTGAGGTGCTTGGTGAGGTACATGGCAATCTGGCGCGGATACACGATCGCGCGCGAGTTGTTCTTAGCCTTGATCTCGGTCACGCGCAACCCAAACTGCTCCGCCACAGCCTTCTGAATGGATTCAATCGTGACTTTTTTGGTTTGGGCTTCAATAAAGTTCTTGAGCACCTGCTGTGCGGTCGGCAGGTTAATTTCCACGGCGGTGAGCGAGCAGTAAGCCGTCAGCCGGATCAGCGCGCCTTCCAACTCACGCACGTTACTGCGGATATTGCCGGCAATGAACAAAGCCACATCAATGGGCAGGCTCACCCGCTCCGACTCGGCTTTCTTCTGCAGAATGGCAACTTTGGTCTCCAGGTCCGGAGGTTGAATGTCGGCAATCAATCCCCACTCGAAGCGGTTGCGCAGCCGGTCTTCGACCTCGGCCAGCTCTTTTGGGGGCCGATCGCTGGCAATCACAATCTGCTTCATGGATTCATGCAGCGCGTTGAAGGTGTGGAAAAATTCCTCTTGCGTGCGTTCTTTCTGTGCCAGGAACTGGATGTCATCAATCAGCAACACATCCACATTGCGGAACTTGTCGCGGAAGCTGGTCATCTTGTCGTAGCGCAGCGAGTTGATCATCTCGTTGGTAAACTTCTCGCTCGACAGGTAGCAGATGGAAGCCTCGGGCTGATGGCGTTTTACTTCATGTCCAATGGCCTGCATCAGGTGGGTCTTTCCCATACCTACGCCGCCGTACAGGAACAACGGGTTGTAGGCCTTGGAGGGCCGCTCTGCGACCGCTTGCGCCGCGGCATGGGCGAACTGGTTGCCCGCCCCTTTGACAAAAGCGTCGAAAGTGTAGCGGGCGTTCAACTGCGCGGCAGAATCCCAGTCGAAGCGCGCCTGCGTAGCGCGGCTTGGCGCCGAGTGAGAGTGTGCTGCGGCCGGAGCAAATCCGGCGTCGGGGCGCACCGCGTGGTTGCGTGGATCGCTGGCGGAGTGGGAGCTATGCTCCTCGGGCGTGATGAACTCCACGTCGTCAAATTCCAGGCCGAGGGTTTCGATGGCCTCCTGGATCAGGTCGGCGTATTTTTCGCCGATGTGACGGAACTCCGGCGTAGGCACCCGCACGAAGAGCTTCTTTTGTTCGGCGTGGCTGTAGCGCGTAGGCTTCAGCCAGGTGTCATACGAATGCCGGTTAATCTTTTTTTCCAGCGCGCCCAGGATTTCAATCCACGGGTTAGCGCTGACTGTTGCAGCAGCCGACGAAAGAGACATGACGATTCCACTTCCAGGGAAACTTTTACACACGGCGAACCCATCCGCGTGACCTACAAAACCTCTTTCAAGCAATAGCCTGCCCGCGGTGGCGCCAGTGCTTCTGGCGGCCTCCGGTTCAGCGAGCGGCTTCTTTTATGTCCGCGTTGGTTGACGCGGGGCTGGGAAATTGAAAGAAGGCGAAAATAAATTCTCAAATTCCGCGTTAGCTGCATCCTAGCACGAAAAAAAATTTCGTGCGGAGGGGCTGGCAAGCAGCCGAACGGAAAAACGTTTGTTAAAACACGATGAAAGATTCTGCAGGCAAGCGGCGCGTTCGTCAATGCCGAAGAATGGTGCAATCGGCCGAAGCCGCACCGGCGTTTTAGCGAACGGTCGTGCGGTTATGAAGAAACAACTGTGCTTCCTTGAAGACACAACTCGCAGGCCCGTTAGTACAGACCGGGAACTGGCAAGCGGGAAGTGGCAACTGCTATACTCATAGTTTGTCTACCACGAAATTTTCAGAGTAGGAGTTAAGGAAGTTCCATGCCGAAGCGCACATTCCAACCACGCCGTCGCCGGCGTTCCAAGAAGCACGGTTTTCGCAGCCGGATGAAAACCAAAAGCGGGCAGGCTGTGCTCTCGCGCCGCCGCGCCAAGGGCCGCAAGCGCGTGACCGTGAAGCCCGGTTTCCGCGAATAGTTGAAGTCTTTTCCCAAAACGGCACGGCTCCTCAAGCACGCCGATTTTGAAAAGGTATACAAGGCCGGTCGGAGGCATTTTTCCGGCAGCATGACAGTTTTCTTCTTGCAGCGCGTGCAGCCATCGGGCGGGCCCAAAACTGGAGTCAGCGCAAGGCCAGCCTCTCCTCGGGTGGGTTTCACCGTGGGACGTGCCTTAGGGCCGGCGGTTGTTCGCAATCGCATCCGGCGCAGACTGCGCGAAGCGGTTCGCCAGCATCTATTCCGGCTGACCGTGCCGGTGGATGTTGTGATTAACCCGAAGAAGTCGGCGCAGACGGTCGCGTGGCCTCAGCTCGCCGATGAAGTGCAGCGCGCGTTTACAAAAATTAAAGAAGTGCTGGACTAGTTGTGTGTACGTTGTGGTTAAAGAATTGAAGAAGCTTCTCCAATTCGGATTACGTTTTTATAAGCGATGGGTCTCGCCCATGCTGCCCGGCGCCTGCCGTTTTGTGCCCACCTGCTCGGAATACGCTACCGTAGCCGTGGAACACCACGGAGTGTTGCGCGGCAGCGCGCTGGCCCTGTGGCGTCTGCTGCGCTGCCAGCCTTTTGCGCGTGGGGGCTACGATCCAGTGCCGCTGGAGCACCATCGAGACTGCAACCTTCAACCGCATTCCTCTTCATCTTCCTCTTGGGACGCCGATGCCGCCAAAGCGGAGCGGGTCGTTTCCAGGGGCTGAGTGCTGACTGCTATTTATGCCTGAATATCAACATCGGCCCGATCAAGGCCCCACCGGCGACAAGAACTTCATGCTCTACATGGTGATGGCCTTCTTGCTCGTCATGCTGCTGAGTCAGTTCCTTTTCAAAAGTCAGCCGCAGCCTTCCCAGCAGCCCACACCGGCCGCAACCCAGAATCAGCCCCAGCCATCGGGCACCCCGCCGGTTTCGACGCCAAAAAATACAGCGCCTGCACCTCCTGTGGCTACCAAACAAGCGCAGTCCGAGGCCGAAACGGTGATCGAGAATGGCCTTTACAAGATTACCTTCACCAATCACGGCGCGCAGGTGAAGTCGTGGGTCCTGAAAAAATACAAGGACGACAAGGGCAATCCGCTTGAACTGGTGAATGCGCATGCTGCCGCTCAGATGGGCTTGCCTCTTTCACTCTGGACCTACGACGAGAGCCTGCGCAAAAAGCTCAACGACGTTCTGTATCTCCAGAACTCTGAAAATCCTGGCGGTGCAAAAACGCTTGCGGCTCCTGCATCGTTGAGCTTTGACTATGCCGACCAGGATGTCACCATCCACAAGAGTTTTAGCTTTGACCACTCTTACGTGGTGAAGATTGAGACTTCGGTCACCCGCAACGGCGTTCCTGTGCAGGCTTATCCCGCATGGCCATCTTCGCTGGGCGATCAGGTGACGGCGGCAGGCTATGCTACCGGCCGCGTTGTCTGGCGCACCCTGGATGGCGTCCAGCGGCAACCTGCCGCCGAGAAGCATTTTTTCAAGGCCAACACCTGGGTGATAGGCGGCAACACCATTCCTGGCCCGTTCTACTGGACTGGCGTCAGCGACCAATACTTTGCCGCGGTCTTCATGCCCGCGAATCCGCAGTCATCCGCAATGGTGACTCTGCACGAGCCCCTCGAGATTCCAAAAGACCCCAGCAATCCTCAGTCGAGCGAGAAAGAGATCGTGCATCCGTTGGGTGTTGCCGTGGGGAATCCTAATGCAGCCACTCGGACCGAACTTTTCGTCGGCCCCAAAGCTGTGGATGTACTCGATTCCGTAAAGTCCTATGGCTTGAACGGCGAACCGGGTGCGAGTCCCGACCTGGAAGGCGTAATTGATTTCGGCACCTTCGGCTGGTTTGCCAAAATGCTCTTCCGCGCGCTCAACTGGACGCACGATCACCTGGTCCCGAATTGGGGATGGGCAATCGTTCTGCTGACCTTCATCATCAATCTGATCTTTCTGCCGCTACGCCTCACCCAAATGAAGACATCGCTCAAAATGCAGAAGATCCAGCCACAGGCTGATTCGATTAAGAAGAAGTACGAGAAGTACGGCTTGCGCGACCAGGAGAAGCAGCAGCAAAAGCAACAGGAGCTGATGGCGCTGTACAAGACTGAAGGCGTGAATATGTACAGCGGTTGCTTACCGCTGCTCCTGCAGCTTCCTATTCTCTGGGCCTTTTACGCTGTGCTGGCCAACACCGTTGAGCTGCGGCAGGCGAACTGGCTATGGATACGCGACTTGAGCGCCGCTGATCCCTGGCATCTCTTGCCGGTGCTTACTGTGCTCTCCATGTTCATTGTGCAGCGTGCCACGCCGCAGCCAGGTATTGATGCCGCCCAGCGCCGCATGATGAACGTTATGATGCCCCTGATGTTCGGCTTTATGACTTGGACTGTAGCTTCCGGATTGGCGCTCTATTGGGCCACCAGCAACGCCATCTCGCTCTTGCAGCAGTGGGCCATGAACCAGACCCGCCTGGGGCGCGAGATTAAGGAACTGCAGCTTAAGCGCCTGCGCAAGAAAAACAAGTAGTAACGCTGTCTCGCTGCCTGTTGAAAGGCGTATCGAAAAGACGAGAGGTTAGGGGCAATGGGCCGATCTAGCCATGCTATAACGGGGATCAATCTTCTTTGGCTTGCCTTAGCTCTTAATGGTCTGGTTGTCCTGCTGGCGTGGTTTCACGGGTCCTTTCGCTTGGTCAATCTTCCCGTGTCTGTGCTTGTTTTTGTTTTCTGGTGGTTCATCACCGCCGAAGTTTCCGCCGGCCGCGCCTGGGCGCGCATAGTCTACCTGGCATTGACGGTTCTTGAGGCGCTGGGCGTGATAGGCATCTCACTGGTTCCTACCTTGGCAAGTTGGCTCGTTTATCGCGGAGGAGTAACCTCGTTTCTTGAGATGGTCAGATTGGTGCTGCAGGTGGCCGGCATCGCCATCCTGCTGATCAACACCCCGCGCCTGCGGGGAACGTAGCCGGACTGAAGGTTTTCCCATGTTTTTCTCCGTGTCTCTGTGCCTCCGTGGTGAGTGCCTCCGTGGTGAATTGACTTTTCGTTTGACTGCGGAGTCCTTAGAAAAGCGTCATGCATAGTAAAATCAAAGCTCATGCCGATAGAAGACAAAGTAGCCGCCGCCCACAGGCTCAATGACCTGCTCAAGGGATTGATTGCCACCGGAGGGTTCAAGCTCAAGTACCGGATTACTGTAGACCCGCAACTCGATGGCGCCTTCGAAGATGCGCCCGAAATCCTGGTGGAATTTGCGGGCCCCGACAGCGCATACATGCTCGACCGCGGTGCCGAGCTGTTGCGTTCTTTCGAGACGGTAGCCTATGAAAGCCTGCGCCTCGGTCCGGAAGAGCACACCAAGATCAGCTTCGATTGCCGTGGATACCGTGCGGCCCGCATGCAGGAGCTGCGTACCTCCGCTGAAGTGGCCGCGGAGCGCGTCCGCAAGACCGGTATGCCTTATCAGTTTGGACCTATGAGTTCACGCGAGCGCCGCATCGTCCACCTCGCCTTGCGCGACCAGGGCGACCTCAGGACTGAAAGCGCCGGCGAGGGACCGGGTCGCAGCGTTGTCGTTTATCCCAAGGACTACGACGCCAGCAAGAAGCCTGCGCCTGCACCCTTTGCCCGTCGCCGCCGGTAAGGCGCAGCACGGCGAAGCCTCGTAAAAGCCTTTTTTGGCCCGAGCGGTTTAGTCGCCGCTTGTTTTTCTCTGTGCCTCTGTGTCTTCGTGGTGAAATGTTCTTTTGTCGATGATAGGATTCCGTTGATGAACCCGCGTTACCTCCGCCTGTTCTTGCCTGCGTTTTTCTTCTTCAGAATTCTTACAGTGCAGGCCCAGGAAGCGACCCAGCAATGCTCGGATGGCCGCACGCTCCAGATCATCGCTCAATCCGATAAGCTCCGCACAGAGTCTTTGCCGCCAGGGTATGTCCAGCATCTGCGTTACACCATCTCGAGCACAAAGGGCGTGAGGGCCGCGTGGATCGAAGTCTGGGACCGCCCCAAACGCCTGTCGCGCACTGTAGTGCCGGTAAAAACCGAGGGCGAGGTTCCATGTGACGGATGCAGCGCCGCCGAAGAGACGCCGCAAGAATTGAACCTCTCGGTTTTCGATGCCGCACTGCCTATAGATTGTTATGAAAACTGCTCTGGCTTCCCGCGCGGTGTCTACGTCTCGGAAGTCTTGGCCGGGAAGAAGCCCGTGGAAGGTTCCGACAGCAACACTTTCCCGGATTATCTTCTGGAAGATCCTCACCTCGCTGGTCCACCTCTGCGTTTCGTCGAAGGCAGCGGCACTACGGATGTCATCCTTTACGGTAAATACTTTATTCCCACCACGCGCGTCTATCTGACCGATGGAGAGGACGCCTGGCAGAAAGGGAATGACGTCCTCAGCTATCTGCCCAGCAAAACACTGGACCTGCGTCTCATTCGGGTAACGATTTCAAAAGAGTTTCTGGCCACCCCTGGTGTGCTCGAAGCTTCGGCCCTCGATGTATGGGAGAAAGACAAAGCCGGGCTCTATCCCAGCAAGAAGAGCCATGCCCCCGAGCTGAAGATGATCGTAGTCGGCAAAAACAGCCCCACGCTTGACGCCATCGAACCCGAATTATTGCCCGCCAATACTGCAGACCCGGCGGAGGACAAAAAAGTCGCCATCGTACTGCATGGCAGCGGTTTCACCAAAGATTCTGACGTGGCGCTGGGTAGCGAGCCAACCAGTATGTCGAGCTTTATGGCAGACGTGACCTTCGTCTCACCCAGCGAATTGCACGCCCAAATTCCTGCGAGCGCGTTGAAGAACGCCAAGTACGTACCTCTGAAAATTTCTGTGGTCAATGACCATCTCCATTTTTCTGCGCCTCGGGAATTGAGCGTTCTGCCCGCCACAAAGCTCAACCCGGCCCCGATTCCTGCACTGATTCGTTCTGTCACACCCTATCCCGTGCCCATAATGGAGTACCACAGCCCGGAGTTTCTGGAGATCGAAATCAACGGAGACAACTTCCGGCTCAATGATGTGGTCGCCTACCGCTACACCTACTTCGACAGGACCAAGCTCAGGACACACTATGTTTCCCCTCACCAGCTCAAGGCATGGCTGCCCCGCGACGCCTGGCGTATGCACCGCCTGAGCTTCCGTTTGGTCGTTCAATCGGCTACGGGCACCTGCTCGGCCGAAGCCTTCGCCAATTCCCTGGAATAACCCGCACTCCACGCCTGTCGCGAGAATTGTGCAACCCATAAATCCACGAAATTCGCTTTTTATTCGCTATTAAATTAAATCCCATGTATAATCCTCGGCGAGTAGAATTAAAGACTCAAAAATCACAGTTTCGGGCTGTGCCCCACAAGAAGGAGATCTCATGGCAACTGACGAACGCGGCAAAGCAATTGATCTGGCGCTCTCACAAATTGAAAAACAATTCGGCAAAGGCTCAATCATGCGCTTGGGTTCGCGAGAGGTCTTGCCCATCGCGGTGATTCCTACTGGCGCTATCTCCTTTGACGCGGCGCTGGGCGTGGGCGGCTTCCCCCGCGGACGCGTCGTAGAAATCTTTGGCCCGGAGTCTTCCGGCAAGACCACCGTTGCCTTGCAGGTTGTGGCCGAGGCGCAGAAAGCCGGCGGCATGGCAGCGTTCATTGACGCCGAGCACGCGCTTGATCCTATCTACGCCAAAAAGCTGGGCGTGGATGTGGATAACCTCCTCATCTCCCAGCCCGACTACGGCGAGCAGGCCCTGGAAATTGCCGAGACCCTGGTCAGCTCACGCGCCATTGATGTGCTGGTAATTGACTCAGTCGCCGCCCTCGTTCCCAAAGCGGAACTCGAAGGCGAAATGGGTGACAGCCACATGGGATTGCACGCCCGCCTCATGTCTCAGGCGCTGCGCAAACTCACCGGCGTGGTGTCCCGCTGCAATACCTGCCTCGTCTTCATCAATCAGGTGCGCGAAAAGATTGGTGTCATGTTCGGCAATCCGGAAACCACCACCGGCGGCCGGGCGCTCAAGTTCTACGCGTCCATTCGCGTCGAGGTGCGCCGCATCGGCGCCATCAAAGACGGGGATACCACCGTTGGCAACCGCACCCGCGTGAAGGTCGTCAAGAATAAGGTCGCCGCGCCGTTCCGCGAGGCCGAGTTCGACATCATCTATGGACAAGGCATCTCGCGCGAAGGCGATCTGCTCGATCTGGCAGCCGCCAACAATATTGTTGAGAAGAGCGGCTCCTGGTATTCCTTCGAGAGCGAGCGCATCGGGCAAGGACGCGACAACGCCAAAATCTTCCTCAAGGAGAATCCGGAGAAGGCCCGCAAGATCGATCGAGAGCTGCGAAAGATGCTCGGACTGCTGTCTACCAGCCCCGCCACGCCAGTCGCCGCAGCCGACGATCCTGTCCGCGCAGCAGCAGCCGCTGGCGGCAAGAAGTGACGGCGATCCGCGCAAAAGGCCATTCCATCGGCCTCCAAATCGACGGGTTAAAAAAAACCCTATAAAACTGGGCTTTTTTCGCACTTCTCCCTTTACATTCCGTTTCCGATTCCCGTATCATGATAACGATCTAAACGGGAATGCCGATTGGCGAGACGCGAACCAGGCCACCACAACGGGGCTGAGACGCTTCCCCACTCGGCAAAAATTTTCGGGAGAATCCAAAAAGGAGGTTTATGGCAGAAAAGAGAATGACGCAGACTCAACTGGTCAGAAAGCTGGCCGAGACCTGCACCGTGAGCAACAAGATCGCCAGACAGCTGGTAGATACACTGGCTGAAGAGGCAATAAAGGAAGTGAAGAAGAACGGGGTGTTTGTCGTACCCGGATTGGGCAGGCTCG